>LUSG01000205.1 GCA_001629395.1 Gammaproteobacteria bacterium REDSEA-S15_B12
CTGTGTATCAGTGTGCATCTGCTTATCTTCCTTGATAGTTTGGTACGCGCTTTTCTGCAAACGCGCGCGGGCCCTCCACGGCATCCTCCGTACGCATCACACTGTTGAATAGTTGAAGTTCCAGGTTCATCGCCTCGTTAAATGGTAGGCTGGCACCCTCGAGGATGGCGCGTTTGGCAGCACGCAGCGCCAGCGGTCCACGGGCAAGCAGCGTATCTGCCAACGCACGGGCTTCGTTCATCAACTTATCCCCCGGAACAACACGATTCACCAGGCCTAGCTGGTGGGCCTCGTCGGCTGTAATAGGATCACCCGTCAAGATCATCTCCATGGCGCGGGCAAGCGGGATGGCGCGTGGCAACCGCTGGGTTCCCCCGGCACCAGGAATGATGGCCCACTTCACTTCAGCAAGACCCAGCCGGGCATGATCTGCTGCAACCCGTAAGTCGCATGCCAGCACCATCTCCAGCCCACCCGCAAGTGCGACACCATTGATGGCGGCGATGATGGGTTTATAGGTCGTAAAATTTCGGGTGATGCCACCAAAGTTCCAGTCGTCCATGACACCGGCACCCTGCGCGGGGATCAGGGTCTTAAGGTCGGCACCCGCTGAAAATGCTTTATCTCCGGCGCCTGTGAGAATTGCGATCCACAGATCGTCATCATCACGGAACTCAGCCCAAACACGGTCGAGTTCTGCATTGTGCGCCATATCAAGCGCATTCATAGTCTCGGGACGATCAATCGTGACAATCGCAAGATGGTTTTCTTTTTCAAATCGAATACTCACTGCCTTTTCCCCTTTGCAACGTAGCACTGTAGCCTTTATCGCACTTTCCGGACAAGACCGCTATAAGCTGGTGTAGTCTTCTCGAAGTTCAAACACGTTGCGCGAAAACATTACGTAACCGGTATAGAGGCCTGATACCCTCATTCATTGGAAGACTCTCGTATCATCCAGAACAATCCAACACCAAGCAGGGCGCAAAAAACGGAAACAGAGTAACTCAGGATATATCCTCCAGTCACGTCGTAGAACACACCTGAAAGCCAGGCACCGCTCATACCACCCAGACCAACACCCATGGTCATGGCGCCGTAAATGGCACCGAGCCCATAGCCCGAGAAGGTTCGGGAAACCAGCACAGATACGATGGGGCCTCGCGCACCTTGGCTCAAACCCAACGGCAAGATTGCCAGAACCAGCAATACCATCGCCGGGGTGACACTCAGGCACGCCAGGAGTATGAAAGCTGTAATGCTCATCGCATAGGAGATGGTGGCGACGCGTTTCATACCAAAATGATTCGCCAACCATCCAGTTCCGGCAATTCCGAAAACAGTTAGAAATCCGTTTATGCTGAATGCCAACGATGCCACAGTCGAGTCAAATCCGACGGACACTAGGTAAGCAACCAGCTGTGGTCCAACCAGATACATTGCCGCAGCCGTAATAAACATAATCATGAATAACAACCAGAATGTCTTGGTTTGGAGAGCGGCTCGCAAGTGTCCATCCTTGCGTCCGCCTAGGAACCTGCCAACCTCCGACTGTGGCGTTGTGTCGGCTTGCAACTTTCTCCAGGGTAAAACCAACACAATGACAGCCAAGGCGCACAAAATTAGTCCCAGCACCCTGTAGGTCTCTCGCCATCCCAAGATCTCAATAAGCTGATTGGTGACCGGCACACACAGAATGACACCCGCACCCAGCCCGGAGTAGGCGATTCCAATCGCTGGTGAGAGTTGACTTGCTCTAGGCCCTTGATACCAACGTGTTATAAATACTGTCGCCGTTGTCATGCCGATTGCAGTCATTGCGATACCAGCCATTACGCCTGTGGTGAGGTAGAAATGCCAGGCCTTAACCCCAAACTGAGCCAACAAAAAGGCAAAACCGTAGATCAGAAGTCCAACGGAATAAATAATCCTGGGCCCGACCCTGTCGACAAACCAACCAATCACCACTGCGGCGAGGCCGTGTGTCCCCATGTAGATCGCATAAATACCCGCCAGTGTGGTCCGTGTCCAATCCATCTCTGACTCGATCGGCAACAGGAATACGGCGAAAGTCTCGCCAAATCCACGCGACAAAAGATTCATCACAAAAGCAAGTGTCACGACCAGCGTGGCGGTTTCACGCAACCCGTGACGAGTAGATGAATCGGATACCTCGGTCATCAATTCACCTTCAGCATGGATACAGTAGAACGCCTGGAGTGATCACTGTCATGACCACTTAGCGTGGTGCCGACTCGAGCTTTAGGGGTTCCAACCGCCGGAGTGCATCAAGTAATCCGTCTTCCAGAGGCCACCGAACAATGTCCGGGCATTCAGACACTGTATCCAAGGCCGCGAGAACATCCTTTTCAACTATTCCGATGGTGTTGTCCAGGGAATATCCCTCGTCCGACCAGTCGATCTGGTCGATATGATCTGCAAACCAGTTCGAGCCCGAACTGTGTTTCATCACCTCCAGCAGCTGGCGCCGATCCAGACCCAGCGCCTGGGCCATTCGTTATTGAGCACCTTGGTTGTCATGCCCATGCCAACATCTCCCAGACGATATAAGCGATTGCCCATCACCTGCAAAATCGGCATCAGGCGGTCGACAACAGCATCTGGACCGCCGAGCATAAAAGAAAGTGTTCCCTCTCTCGCACGATATGGTGCACCGCTCATTGCAGCGTCAACCAAACTGGTTTGTGCCGGCAACTCTGTCAGTAGCTGACGGATAAACCGCGCTGAAACCGTTGAACTGATAACCAGAATTTCAGGGGGGTTAGCGCCGCAAACGATGCCCTGCGCTTCGCTGAAAAGCAATGATCTAGTCTGGTCTGCGTCTCGCACCACACTGATCACCACATTACATCGCCGCGCGAACTCTGCGGCATCCTCCAACATATGTTCAGCGATGGCACCAAATTCAGCGAGCGGTCGCACATCGTGAGCCCACACCTCAAAACCAGCTGTCAATAGGCGCTGGATCATCGGTTCCCCCATTGCACCACAACCCGCGATGCCGATCACTTCCTTCGTCATGTGCTAAATCCCTCTGGATTTTTCGGATATGATATAAAACCTATCAAAAGCAAAACCAGATTCGCCGTATTTACCGACCCGACTATGTGTCTGAAAGATCTCGGTTGATGTTAACCCGTTGTGGGCAGAATGCGACACTGAAGACCGGATCCTCTCCTGCTGGTCTGACCCGGCCCACCGCCGGGATAATTATGGCCGCTGCGATACCTGACTTCAGGGCTGTCTCTTCAGACGATCCCCGCGTAACATATCAGTCCAGAATATCGTGCATCGCCACTCGGATCCAAACGCCCAGCACCAAGTGGACGGATCCAGACCGCACCTGACGACATTCGACAACTGAAAAGCGTCAACCACACAAGGAGAACCGTATGGCTACCGATCGAAAAGTAATCATCACCTGTGCCAGTACAGGGTCAATTCACACACCGACCATGTCTGAGTACCTGCCGCTGACACCACAGCAGATCGCCGAACAGTCGATTGCGGCTGCCGAAGCCGGTGCAGCGATTCTTCACCTGCATGCCCGCGATCCAGAAGATGGTCGCCCAACACCGGATCCCGGCGTCTTCATGCAGTTTCTGCCGCCAATAAAGGAAGCTTGCGACGCCGTCATCAATATCACCACTGGCGGAGGCCATGGGATGTCTGTAGATGAGCGCCTGGCAGCACCGCTTCGGATCAAACCAGAAATGAGTTCACTCAACATGGGATCGATGAACTTTGGCCTGTTCCCCATGCTGGCACGGTACGACGAGTTTCGTTACGAATGGGAACGGGCGCATCTTGAGAACAGCCGTGACTTTATCTTTAGAAACACATTCAAGGATATTGAATACATCCTGGAGGTTCTCGGTGAAGGCTGCGGCACTCGATTCGAGTTTGAATGCTACGACATCGGTCACCTCTATAATCTCGCCCACTTTCTAGATCGTGGCCTGGTTAAGCCCCCCCTTTTCGTACAGTCAATATTCGGAATTCTTGGCGGAATCGGCGCGGACCCCGAAAACGTGACCCACATGCGGCGTATAGCTGACAAACTGTTTGGTGACCAGTATATCTGGAGTATTCTGGCTGGCGGTCGACACCAGCTTCCGTTGGTGACAATGGGTGCGGTAATGGGCGCCAATGTGCGGGTCGGACTGGAAGACAGCCTTTACGCAGGCAAAGGACGACTGGCGACGTCGAATGCGGAACAGGTTTCGATTATCCGAAGGATTCTCGAGCGCCTCTCACTTGAGATTGCCACACCTGATGAGGCCCGCGAAATGCTTCACCTTAAAGGTGCCGATCAGGTCGACATCTAGTCCAGTCCTCCACCAGATGTTTCAGCAGTCCAAACTGTTCGCGCAACACGCAATACCAGTTTGTTACTCCGACTCAAGCAATTGGGGAAAATAGATGACTACACCACCTATACAAAACATTGCGGTCATCGGCCTAGGCACCATTGGCCACAGCGTCGCCCAGGTTTATGCCGCAGCAGGTTGCACAGTCAGATGCTTTGATCCTGACCCTACAACTGGAGCCAGTCTTGCTAACCGTGTTCGCACAAATTTAAAACAGATGGCCGACGCCGGACTTTCGTCACGTGGTGATATTGAACACGTTGTGTCGAGGTTTGTAATTTGCGACAGCGAAGCCGAAGCGGTTTCCGGTGCTGGATTTGTGTCTGAGGCGGCTGCCGAAGATTTAACTACTAAGCAAGCGCTGTTCGCCAGGTTGGAAAACCACATTGACCGCCATACCATACTCGCCAGTAATACCTCGACTTATCCAATGACTCAGATATCACGGGATATGGTCCATCCGGACCGCGCCCTGGTGACTCACCCGTTTAACCCACCACATCTGCTGCCAATCATTGAAGTCGTGCCAGGAAAAAGCACCTCGGAACAGACAGTGTCCGCTGCAATGGCACTGATCGAGTACACCGGTAAACGCCCGATTCGACTGAACCTCGAAATGCCCGGTTTCCTAATCAACCGTATCCAGATGGCTATGGTACGTGAGGTATGGGATCTGCTGGATCGAGGTGTTGCGTCAGCTGAAGATATCGATGCCGCGGTGCGCGGCAGTCTTGGCTTCAGGCTAGCCGCCATCGGCCCACTGGCGGTGTGCGACTTTGCTGGGTTGGATATCTGGGCCAAAGTGTTTGACAACCTTGCTGCTGAAATCTCAGCGGACCAGCAGATCCCAAACACGATTCGGACACTGGTAGATAACGAGCATTACGGCACGAAGAGTGGGCGTGGGTTCTTTAACTACTCCGATGAGAATACTCTGAAGACCCGGACCGATGCACGGGATCGCGGTTTTCTGGAGATCCTAAAACTTTTTCATTCCAACTGAGAAAGCTGCTTTAGCATTAATTCTCATAACTGGCTCCGTGCCAGCTTCGCACCCTCGACCATCACTTTGAGCTTTCGTCGTGCAACATCGATGTCAAGCGGCACCAAACCGCAGTCCGGTGCCGCCTGGATCTGATCCGCCGGTAGATACTCAGCCGCCATCAGCAACCGGGCGGCCACTTGCTCAGGCTGTTCGATCCGGTCAAACCCGAGGGCACCATTGTCGATACAGCCAAACAACACCGTTTTGCTGGGGCACAGCGCAAGCAACCCTGGATCGAGACCGGATGCTTCAAACTCGAGCGCCAACTGGTCGACCTTTGAGCGTTCTAGCTCTGTGAGTATGGCGGGATAGGCATCAACGATCGGCCGTGGTACACCGGGCATCGGATAGCTGTAGCAAACATGGACACAGGTTTTGGCGCGAATGCCTTCGACACACCGATCCAGAGCTTCTATACCCCATTCGGCGACCTTCCCCGGGTAACGGCTGAACACGGGCTCATCAAACTGGATGACAGCTGGACCCAGCGCATCCAGATCGCGGGCCTCGTCGTTTAACGCCCTGGCTACCGCCATGGCCAATGCCCGCTCATCTCCATAGTACTGGTCAAGCGTGGAATCAACTACGGTCATGGGACCGGGCAGCGTCACTTTCAGCGGGCGACTGCTGTGCGCTAGAGCAAAACGAAGCTCGTCGACCACGATCGGCCCATCACGGGATACCTCCCCCGTACAGCAGCCGACCTCGGCCAGTCGCCGATTGTCCCTCACCCACTTCTTGGCTGGCGTGGCATAGTCAAAACCACCCAGCTGCGCCACGATGTGCGCCAAATAAGAGGTGCGGCGCTGTTCACCATCACTGATTACCTCTATATCGGCTTCGGTCTGGTCGTGGATCGCGACCCGAACAGCATCGTCCTGCGCCTGTTTCAGTAGTTCTCCCTCAAAAATCCATGAGGCCCCTTTACCATGGACCTGTTTACCACTGGCATTCAACGGCAGTTTCTCCTGTAGCCAAGGGGGCTTGGGCAGACTGCCAACAACGGTAGTTAGAAACGGACGGTTCGGTACTTCCATGGTTGTTCTCTCCGAACATAGCGATTCACACGCAGACTGGATCTGGTGTTCTCAGCTATATTGTGGCTCACACAAGCTACAGGTTGATTGAAGTATCTCGAGCCAGTGTAACAATAACTTATACAGATTCGTTCACCAATAAATATACCTTCCATGGACCATTACGAATCCGTCTGCAGAGCCCATCATATCTCGCTGCCCGAGACATTTAACTTCGGCCGAGATGTGGTTGATCAAATGGCGCGGGATAAGGACAAGATTGCCCTGATCTGGTGTAACGACTGCAACACAGAACGGATACTCACCTTTCAGGAAATCTCGGAGAGTTCAAATCAGGTTGCCAACTGGCTTATTGAACAGGGTGTCAGCCAGGGTGATCGCGTCATCGTCATGCTGCCACGAATTCCTGAGTGGCAAATCTGCCTGACCGCATGTCTCAAACTGGGTGCAGTACCCATCCCATGCATCACGATGCTCACAGAAAAGGATATTGCCTACCGTATGGATCATTCGGGTGCTGCGGCCGTGATCACGACGGTGGCAGAGACAGCCAAGTTTCAGACCTATGTGCCCACACTTAAAGCTGCACTTGCAATCGGTGGGTCGGTTTCGGGTTGGACGGATTACGGGTTGGGTGATCCTAAAGGGGTATGTCATCCGGCAAGAAGCCTTTACGCCTGGCGCTATTCGGCAGTGCACTGGCTGTCTCTACAGGCGTCCGACATCATGTGGTGTACTGCAGATACCGGCTGGTCAAAAGCAGGAACGAGTATCCTGTTTGGTCCATGGAGTCAGGGCAGTACGGTCCTTTTCTATGATGGGCCGTTTGAACCACGGCGACGGTTTGAACTGATCGAACGCTACCGCGTTAGCGTGTTCTGTGCTGCAGCCACTGAACTTCGGCAACTGATCAGAGAAGACATCAGCGGAATCGATCTTTCTCACCTGAAGCACGCAGTCTCTGCCGGCGAATCAGTTAATCCCGAAATTATTTCGGCCTGGACTGCACAGACCGGCGTACCCTTGTTGGATGGTTACGGTCAGACCGAGATTTTGATGACGGTACTTAACTACCCCTGGATGCCGGTTAAGCCGGGATCAATGGGCCGCCCTTTGCCGGGTATAGACACCGGCGTGCTTCGCACAGACGGTACCCTAGGTGGTCGAGGCGACCAGGGTGAACTGCTGATCCGTCTGCCCAGCCCCCAAATGATGCTGAGTTACTGGAACGATCCCCAACGTTCCGCCGAGGCAGTAGTGACACTGAATGGATCGGACTGGTTCAAGACAGGAGACAACGTGCAACAGGACACGGATGGTTACTTCTTTTACGTCGGTAGAACTGATGACATCATCAGTTCAGCGGGGTACAGGATCGGCCCACAGGAGGTTGAAAACGCCCTGATCACCCATTCCGCGGTTCAGGAAAGTGCAGTCGTCGGGCTGCCCGACCCCGAACGTGGTGAAATCGTCAAAGCTTTCGTGGTTCTTACACAACCTGATTCGAAACGCACGGATACCGAACTGGTTGCCGAACTGCAGACCCACGTTAAACGAACAACGGCACCTTACAAATATCCCAGGGCGATAGAGTTCGTCGACGAACTGCCAAAAACAGTGAGTGGCAAAATCCAGCGTAATCTGCTGCGGCAGTCAACCCCGGATAAGTAACCTGGTTTCAGTTATCAAACTGCAAGCGCCATGCCAGCGCCATAAACAATGTCCGCACCCCCCGCTGGTTCACCAGCTGCCGTAAAACCAATGGCATGCACCGATGCAATATCGTAACTGGCTGCACTCCTGACAAAGCGATATCCATCGGTCTCGAGATCTGCATAACTGTAGCGCGGAATACGAGCGGTAACTGTAATCGCATCGCTGGTTGCCGAGAACCGTGGAGCGAGAACGGCCTGTTGTGGAGTCATGCCAAAATCAACCACATTGAGGATAACCTGTAGCACACCCATGGCAATCTGGGTCCCACCAGGTGCCCCCAACGCCAGTAGTGGTTGCTCACCATCAAAAAGAATTGTCGGGCAGATTGAACTGAACCTCGACTTGCCCGGTGCAATAGAACCCGCCCTGCCAGGTCTCGGATCAAATACACCCATACAACCGTTATACATAAACCCCATTCCGGGTGTAATCACACCAGACATCATACCCAGTGAATGAGTCATTGAAACAATGTTCCCGGAATAATCGACCGTACACAGGTGTGTCGTGCCTGGAGACTCCTGCAGTTGCAGCCGCTCAACATGCGCCTTCTTTCCCTGTGAGATTGCACTGGCGTGCACACTCGCATAAGACTGACTGGTAAGCCGCTCGACAGGCACATCGATAAAACGAGGATCTCCAACGTGGTTGTCTTTATCCGCGGTGGCTATCTTCATGGTTTCGGCGACCGTGCGGATATATTCAGCGGAGTTGTGCCCCATTGTTTTCAGATCGAAGTGCTCAAGAATGTTGAGCATCTCAATAATCATGATGCCACCGCCGGGCGGGTGATTTGTCGCTACCCTCAAGCCCCGATACGTACCCCACAACGGGTCTTTTCTTTCCGTCGTGTAGTCGGCAAGATCATCGGCATTCAACAGCGCATCGTTACAACACATGTCTGCATCGATTTGCCGCGCAATGTCTCCGCTATAAAAGATCTCAGCACCGGCAGCGGCAATCCGACCGTAAGTCTCAGCCATGCCTGGATTGCGAACAATACTGCCAACCGGCTTGACCTGTCGTTGATCAAAATAAATCGCCCGCCCCTCGGGCGAATAGCCTAACCTGTCCTCAACACTGACCCGACCCGGCAGCCCAGTCCCTGTCCAGTAACTATAGACGCCGGGTGTGACCACATAGCCATTGGAAGCCGCGTCAATAGCGGGTTGGAGCAGTTCCGTCCAGGAAGTTGTGCCGTATCTCTGGTGTGCCTCCCAGAAAGCCTTCAGTGTGCCTGGGGTAGTAATCGACTGATAACCGATATCGTTCAATGCGCCTTCAAGTACAAAACCAAAGCCGTCCTCAGTCTCCCCCAGCACACGGTCCTGCCACATCTCCGCTGTAGCACCGGCAGGGACCCGGCCATGGAAGTCAATACATTCGTGAACACCTGCTTCCGGCAGGTAGAGATGCATACTGCCAAATCCTGCGATACCGCACATCATCGGATCAACCACCGTTTGTACGAAAGCACAGGCCAGGGCTGCGTCTACTGCATTGCCGCCCGCGCGAAGAATATTTGCACCAGCTTCTACGGCGTCCGGCTGCAGGCTCACAATCATTGATTTGGGCATTGCGTGCGCTCCTTAAAACCAACTGCTGCGGCAATCATACGGGTACTTGGCGGCTTGGGGAAAGCAACCGACCAGCAATGCTGCCCTTAAGACTGTTTAGAGCGCTACTATGGTCTGTTTCTTTCGGATTTGCCACGTGAACCAGAAAGCCACCACCGATAGGACTAGCATCCAAACAAACACATGATGGTAGTCACCAAAAGCATCGTAGACAGCACCACCCAAATACGCCCCGGCACCCCCGGCTGCCTGATGGATCATGATAATGATGCCACTGAGTACGCCCAGGTCCGCCCGACCAAAGTAGTGCTGGACAAACACAACTGTCAGTGGTGCTGTAATCCAGAAAGTGATGCCATAGCACAACGCAAACAAAATGATAGTCGTCGGTGTTGGCATCAGTATCACCAGAGTAAACACCACGATACGCACTGCGAAACAACCCAGTGTTGGCAGCACGGGACCATAGCGATCGGTCAGAAACCCGGTTGCGAGCACACCAAACAGCCCGAAAAGTCCCATCAGCGCAAAAAGATTGCCGGCCATTGACGATGTCAGCCCCTGGTCACTGGCAAAAGCAACCACATGGGTAGCTACGAAAAAATCCTGCCCACCACAGATGGCGTAGATCACGATCAGGATCCAAAAAACATGAGTGCAAACCGCCGTTGATACACCGCCCCTTGAGTTATCTATCCCACCGCTGGTACTCCGATCGGACGGTTGATACGCAGTCGTCGGCACACCGAGAAACATCAGCGGCAAAATGAGAACGAGCCCAAGCCCCGCCAGGAGGATAAACGCGCCACGCCAGCCGATCACGTCCAGCTGCGCAGTTAACAACAGAATAATGACCAACTGCCCCACACCCATACCCGATATCGCGATACTGTTTGCAAGGCCGAGTCGATCGGGAAACCAGCGACTGATCAGAACGCCGATAGGGGCCACCGAAGTTCCCGCATTCGACAACGCAAATATCACGCCGTAGAGCAATATCGCCTGAAATGGAGTCTGAATCAGGCCCATCAGTGCAATACTGGTGCTGGAAACCAACAACGCCAGTAACAGTATCACCTTGGGATTGTAACGATCCACCAGGCGACCAACAACGGGCAACACGACAGCAGAAACCACCATAAATACAGTTACTGTCAGCGACAGCGTGGTGCGACTCCATTCCAGATCATTCGCCATCGGCTTGAGCGTTAGACCAATCGTGAACCGGGAACCCCCATTGAAAAGCAACAGTAAGAAAGCCACCGCCAGCACAAAAAGCGCTTTAACAGACGGCATCTTGAAGCCTGTCATCTGGCTGACTTCACAACAAAAAGCTCTCGCTTGAGTAAACCGTCAGCCAAGACGTCTCGCCGTTCTTCGAGGTTCTTAATCCGCCTTTCCACAGTCTCAGGACCGGCCGACAACACGAGTTCACGGTGGTAGGCCCGCTCGGCCTCGAGTCGATCTACCGTCAGCTGTGTAAACGACTCTGTCACGTCCTGTTGTTCCTCTACTGTCCACCCTGTTTGCGCAAGCAGCGATCGATAACTGCTTTTTGATGCTACAAATTCCGGGCCAGCCTCCAATGCTCGACGGTGATCAGATTCCGACAATCTCGGAGGGATCGAAATCACGCTGAACACCATCGGCCTGCCTGGACGCAATATGTTCTGACAAGCTCGCAGCACAGCCTTTTTGCACAACAGGCAACACAACAGATCCGCGTGGCATATCGCGTCGAAACTAGCGTGGGCAAAAGGCAGTGCTGCAGCATCTGCCAGCACCAGCCAGACAGATGAATTACTGGTTTCTTTCATCCGCCTCGTCTGGGCAACCTTCAAGCCGAACACCGGGAGGTCAACCAGAGCCAAGTCACAACCCGTTGTTCGTGACAGATAAAGACCCGGCCAGCCGGAACCCGAACCTACGTCGAGCAGCCTGGATCCCGGCCTAAGCTCGAGCAGGACGGCCATGCGATCCGCTTCTGACCGTGTCGTCCAGCTACTGGCGCCGTAGTCACAGCCGCAGACCCGGCGCTCAATCTTCAGCATCGCAGGATGCTGCGCATGCTGCCTTAGACACAACTGGTCGGAGTGCTGCCGTACCAGCCACTCCGATCCCCAGTGCTCCACTGATACACCCCAGGCCCCATACCCACCATCCTGGGGACAACGTAAACCCGAACACTTCTGTTGCCAGAATCGAGGCGGTGGCAACAGCACACGTCGCTGCCAGCAACCCGGCAACAGCTCCCAGCAGCGCAAATTCGAAGAACTGAGTCAGCCACAAACGCTGAGTACTCGCCCCGAGTACTCGAAGTACCGCAGCATCCCGGCTGCGCTCTGTTGCGCTTGCTTGCACTGCTGCCGTCAGCACTGCGATTCCAGCCAACAGCGTGAAAATGAAAACATACTGTACCGCCACGCTGGCCTGCTGAATGATCTGTCGAACCTGTTGCATCAGAGAATCGACGTCGAACAGGGTAACAGACGGAAACTGATCGATCAGCCGGATCGTCGTATCGGTGTTCTCGGCTGGCAGGAAAAAACTGGTGATGAGCATTCCGGGCTGATCAACCAAAAAGGCGGGCGTGGTAATGACAAAAAAATTCACCTCGAAACTGTCCCAGGCAACCTCTCGCAGGTTGGTCACCCGCCCGGTCAGATCGACCCCTGCAACACGGAAGGTCATCTCATCACCAATACCAACGCCGAGGGTCTGCGCAAACTCTCTTTCCAGCGATAACAGGTGTTCATCGTTCTGGTCCGCCGTCCACCATGTCCCGCCGACGATGCGGTTGGTTTGTGGAAGATCGTCTGAGGGCGAGAGATTGAACTCGCGGGCGGCAAAACGCTGAGCTTGAAGTGTGGCAAAAGACTGTGGCTCCACTGATTTGCCGTTGTGCCCGACCCATCGACCCCGGGTCATAGAATACAACCCCGGCGTGGTCAGGTTCTCCTCGGCAAAGAATTTCATCAACGAAGCCCGCTGGTCAGGCTGGATGTTCATCAAAAACCGGTTTGGTGTATCGCTTGGGAGCGAATTCATCCAACCCTCCATTAACTGTGTACGCATGACTGTCACCATCAACAACGCTGTAATGCCAAGGCCAAAAGCCAGTATCTGTATCACACCCATTCCGCGCCGACCCCCCACAGCAGACATGACATATCGAGTGGTTGGACGCGAAACCCGAATCTGTGTGACCAGCCAGAGGATCATCCATCCCCCACATGTAAGCCCGGCCACCAAACAAACTGTCAACCCCATGACCCACAAGGTAAGCACAGTCTCATCCGCTTGCCAGAAGATCAGTCCACCGCTGGTGAACACCGCCAGCCCGATCGTTAACCACATTGAAGGCGGGGGCACGCCTTCTTCTCCCCGCAGGATCCCTAATACTGAGACAGTAGGCAGCTTGAGCAGTGGCGCGAGTCCGAAACCCAGCGCTGTAATCAGCCCGATTAACATCCCCGTCAGCAATGGCCAAAGAGAAGCGGGAGCGAGCGACAAGCCGAGTTTTTCTTCGACGAGAACCGATAGAAATGACTGTCCCGCATAACCCAGAAAGCCACCAACCAAGGAGGCAGTCAGTGCAACCCGTACCAAGCGGAAAATGGAAATCCTAAGGATCCGTCTCTGACTCGCACCCAAGCAGCGCATGACAGCCGCAGTCGTCGATTGCCTGCGAGCATAAAAACGCGCTGCAATAAATATACCGGCCCCAGCTACCATCACCACCGACAAGCTGGCCAGTCCAAGAAAACTCGAAGCCCGCTCAAGCGCGGTTCGGACGCTGGGTTGAGCGTCCTGCACACTCCGCCGTTCAAGTCCTCCGAAATCCTGTCTATCTAGCCATTTCGAGAACGCGTTCAGTGCATCCCGAGTACCCGCCAGCTGAATCCGGTAATGCGCTCGACTCGATGATGTGATGAGTCCTGTCGCGCTGAGATCCGACAGTCGGATCATGATCCGCGGCGCAGCCATACGGAAAAATGAACCGAAGTCATCGGGTTCAGTGATCAGCGCATGCGAGACCTTAAAAGATTTCTCACCGAGCTGAACGAGATCACCGATATCGAACTGGGCTTCTGCAAACAAGCGCGAATGTGCCCAGCTTTCTCCGGTGGCTGGAATCTTACCGGCCGCGGAACCTTGACTATAGGGCTGCTCGGCAACCTCGGCAGTGCCGCGAAGGGGATATTTCTCATCCACCGCCTTCACTGATACCAAGCGTGGCGATCCCGCTGCGGTCAGAATCATGCTGGGAAATTCGACCTGCTGACTCAGTTCAAGTCCTAAAATCT
>LUSG01000206.1:0-4467 GCA_001629395.1 Gammaproteobacteria bacterium REDSEA-S15_B12
TTTCAGTCTCCCGGACAAAAATACGTTGTCGTCATTCGCTGTTTCTAGAGACCAGATGAATGTCGCCCATCTGCCATGAAGCTTCCACGACGTCAGCTATTGCGACAGGCGATGCATTGAAAACGTCTTCAGTCAACACGATTGTCAGTTCATCTATCTCGTCTGTGTCAAGACCGAGTTTCACCCATGCTCCCTGGTATTCGACGGATCGGACTTGTCCAACGATACTGTTATATGGCAACTCACCCGTTTGTTGGGCAATTGTGATCTTGTCGGACCTAACCGCGAATACAACTTCTTCCCCGACAACCGACTCCACATCAGCTACCGAGTAAACTCTTCCATTGGTGCTCACCAGTTGAGCTACATCTTCGACCAGGGAGCTGACCGTTGCGTGAAAAAGATTGTGCCCACCAATGAATCGAGCGACAAAATCAGTGGCGGGCTGGTTATATACCCGCTGGGGACTATCGACCTGTTCAATCTCACCCTCGTTCATCACGACCACCATATCAGCCAGTGCCATGGCCTCTTCCTGCGAGTGCGTCACATGGATGAAAGTCATATTCAACTCCTGCTGCAAGCGCCGCAGTTCATCTCGCATTCGAACTCTCAAAAAGGGGTCCAGAGCCGAAAGTGGCTCATCCAGCAATAACACGCTTGGATTAGTGACCAACGCCCTGGCCAGCGCCACACGCTGCTGTTGGCCCCCGGAGAGCTGGTTCGGGAGCCGTTTATCGAATTCTTCCATGTGCACCAGCGCCAACAGGTCCTTAGCTCGAGCGTGCCGATCATGTTTGCCGACACCGCTCATTTTTAGACTGAAAGCAACATTGTCGAGACAGTTGAGGTGAGGAAACAGAGCGTAATCCTGAAACATCATCGCGGTCGGTCTGTCTGCCGGTTCGCGCTCATTCATCCGGACATCATCAATCCGGATTTCCCCTTCAGAAGCCGCCTCATGACCGGCGACCAGTCGCAGCGTAGAAGTCTTTCCACAGCCACTGGGTCCGACCAGACAGCAATAGTTTCCTGCTGGAATTTCAAGGCTGATCTGGTTCAATGCCATCGTCTCGCCGTAGCGTTTGGACAACTTGATCAGCCTGCAATACCCGGAGCGGTCCATCAAAAAGATATTTCCTAAATTTGCGATCAGAAGATGTTGTCTCGCACTACCCAATCACAACGATTCACCAGTTCCTTACCCCTATTCCACAGCAATAATTGCACTGCTAACGCACTGCGCAAACCTGTTGAGAATCGAATGATGGAAGATACTTCAAATCGACTGGGGCAGGCTATCACCTGCCCCAGCTGTAATGCTTCAGATCATGCTGCGATGAACTCGTTCCATTTCCTGACCATGTAACGATTCTCATCCATCACTGCGTTCCAACAGGCAACTGCACCCATAGGTGCATTAAATGATCCGCCGTCCCGGACATGACCCTTCTTTTCCATGACAGTACCGTCCGGGCCTTTGATATCCTGGGAGGCAGGTTTCCCAAGCATCCAGTAATCCCATTCGTAGGGTTCCATCTGAGCTTTTGCAGTGGTCAAAACACCGGAGTAATAGCCTTGTCGAAAGAGAAAGGCTCCAGCCCAGCCCGAGGTAAACCAGTTGACGAGCTCGTAGGCTGCATCCAGCTTCTTGCCTTTTAGAGTCCTCGGAAACGCCATCCCCGCACCCCAGGCTCTAGCACCTTCCTTGAGTGGCTGGTAGATGCACGGAACACCCATCGACCGGACTTTTGTCACTGCTGGTGACCACATAGACTGGATCACCACCTCACCGGAAGCCATGAGGTTCACTGATTGATTGAATTCATTCCAGAAGGCGCGGAACTGCCCTCGCTTTTTGGCCTCGGTCAGTACCCCAAGCGTAAGGTCGATTTCTTTCTTGGTCATATTGCCTTTGTCGGGATACGTGTACTTACCCATAGACTCTACAACCATGGCCGCGTCCATGATTCCGATTGAAGGAATGTTCAGAATCGATGCGCGGCCCTCAAACTCCGGATTCAATAGTTCATGCCAGTGCTCGATCGGCCGTCCTATAAGATCAGGTCTTATGCCCAACGTATCAGCGTTATAGGTCGTTGGCATCAACGTCGCCCAGTCGGTCGGGGTTTTCGAGAACTTCTTGCTGTTTTTCCCTTCGACATACATTACGGTAATTGGCGCAGTGCCCTGATCACCAATCTTCTTACCGTCTACTTCGCCCTGGGTCCACGCCGTCGTGACGTTATCCCATTGTTTGAGCCGATTCACATCCATTGCCTGCATCTGCCCTGATGGTACAATCTTTTTAACCATCCAAAGTTCCGGCTCCATAATGTCAAAACTATTGGGTTGGGTCACTGCTTTTTTTACCTCTTCATCCGAAGTAACGGTAATGTATTCAATCGTAATTCCCAGTTCTTCTTTGGCTTTAGCCGCAATCTGGCTGTGCTGAGAAACCCCAGTCGCCATGTAGCGCAGTGTCATTGCCTCGCTGGCGTGAACATATGGAAAACCCTTTATTAGTCCTGTGCCCGCCAGTGCTCCAACGGCCGTACCTTTTATTAAGCGTCGACGAGACTGATCTACTGGCCGTGAGTCATGGACAGGTTTGTTTTGTTTTCTATCTTTCATCTAGATCCTCTCTCCCTATTTGATGTGAACAGTATTGTTTGAGTGTCGTGAAATTTCTATCGACAGGCAAATTCGAGCCCCTTTCAGTATTTCTTGATCTCTCATTAGTACTTTCAATTATGCATGTGAGGCTTCTTGGATGCAGGTCTCATTTGAACCCGCGAATTTATCCACTGCTAAAAGTGGTAGAATTTTTTCACTAGAACCGTAATTTTCCCTTCGTTCACAATCGGTTAAGAGTGTTTTTTGCTGTCCAGTCTGAGCCAGGTACAAACTGAATCCACCATGAGAAATCATACCCCAGCAACTGTCCGAATGAATATTTCCCTTGCCGGGTGCTGACAACACCACACGTCACATCTCCTCAGAAAGTACCAACCGGGTTATCATCGATCCGACACCTTTATTGTTTCCCAAAGATCGAGGAACAGCAGCATGGATTCATTGGACACAGTCATCCGCGGCGGCACTGTCGTCACAGCAGTGGACAGCACATTGTGTGACGTGGGCATTTGCGATGGCCGCATCACGGCGCTCGGTCTAAACCTACCCAAAGCTAAACATGAAATAGATGCATCTGGAATGCTGGTACTGCCCGGGGGTGTCGAGGGCCACTGCCACATTGAGCAAGCGTCGTCTGTCGGTAATGTCATGAGTGCGGACGACTTTTACACCGGTACTCGATCCGCCGTGTTTGGCGGTACGACTACAACGCTGTCTTTCGCTGCACAGATGAAGGGCCAGTCGCTGCGCAAAGTAGTCGATGATTACCATGAATGTGCGTCGTCGAAAGCCGTCATTGACTATGGCTTTCACCTGATCGTGTCCGATCCCACTGAGCAGGCGATGCGCGAAGACCTGCCTGCCCTGATTCGTGAAGGCATGACGTCGTTCAAGGTTTACATGACCTATGACTCATTGAAGCTGGACGACCATCAGATGCTAGACGTGCTGGCCACTGCCAGACAACATGGCGCGATGGTGATGATCCACGCCGAAAACCACGACATGATCCGCTGGCTCAAAAATAAGCTACTGGAGGGTGGCTATGTTTCACCAAAATATCACGCCATCAGTCATGTAGAACTTGCCGAAGACGAGGCCACGCACCGCGCGATTCGCCTTTCCGAACTAATCGACGTTCCGATCCTGATTGTCCATGTATCAGCCAGTGAAGCGATGGCCGAAATCCGTCGCGCACAGACTGCGGGCCTGAAAGTTTACGGTGAAACCTGCCCCCAGTACCTATTTCTAACAGCGTCAGATCTAGATCGCGATGGTGCAGAAGGTGCAAAATTCTGCTGCAGTCCACCACCGCGTGACGCAGCCCATCACGATGTTATCTGGCGAGGACTGGCAAACGGTACCTTCCAGGTATTTTCCTCTGATCACGCTCCGTATCGTTTTGACGAGACTGGGAAGCTGGCTGCCGGGCCTAACCCGACTTTTCCGCAGATCGCAAACGGCGTACCGGGCATAGAACTTCGACTCCCATTGCTTTTCTCTGAGGGTGTCGGCAAAGGCCGTATCAGTATTCAGCAGTTTGTCGCATTAACCTCGACCAATGCGGCACGGATTTATGGCTTACTACCCCGTAAAGGCACGATCTCGATAGGCTCAGATGCAGATATTGCAATCTGGGATCCCGAAAAAGAAGTCACCGTTACCTGGGATCTGCTCCATGACAATGTCGGCTACACGCCCTACGAAGGTCGAAAACTTACAGGCTGGCCGGTGACTGTATTAAGCCGCGGACGGGTAGCTGTAGAAGACGGTGAGTTAAAAGTCGAACGCGGCAGCGGAGAGTTTCTACCCCGATATCTGTCGGATGCT
>LUSG01000206.1:4530-5964 GCA_001629395.1 Gammaproteobacteria bacterium REDSEA-S15_B12
GTCCGCTTGGTCGACTGGTCAAGGAGATGGATATCAATAGAAATTTCGGTGCAGACATCGGGCCTTTAAGCCAGTGAGCTACAGCCAACTGTTCCACCCATCCGATTGGAAACATTAATACATCTAGACTGTCTGTAAATGAACGACAATCCATCCCGATCAACAGAACTTTCTGCAAATATCCGGCGGCTGCAAAACAGAATTGAAGAACTCGGCCGAATCGGCGCTATCACCGGTGGCGGCGTCTGGCGCGTCGCCCTAAGCGACGAGGACCAAGAGGGCCGCAATCTCGTAGTGCGCTGGATGAATGATCTTGGCTTGTCAATCCAAGTTGACCAAATTGGTAACGTAATAGGAACCCGCGCCGGTGTGTTGGACTGTGCGCCAGTTTTAATCGGATCTCACATTGACTCTGTTGCAACTGGCGGTCTTTATGACGGTGCGCTCGGTGTTCTGGCCGGACTAGAGGCTATCCAAACTCTGAGTGAGGCTGACCTAAAGACACAATACCCAATTGCCGTGGGATTTTTCACCAACGAGGAAGGTGTACGCTTTACACCTGACATGATGGGTAGCGCTGTACACCAAGGTTCATTATCTCTGCAAACGGCATTGGAAACAGTCGGCACCGATGGTCAAACCGTCGGAGCCGAACTCATCCGTATCGGTTACGCCGGTGACACGCCTGTCAAAAACATGACCCCCCAAGCCTATCTTGAGCTTCACATAGAACAAGGGCCTGTATTGGAAAATACAAACACCACAATTGGCGCCGTAACAGGTGTGCAAGGAATATCCTGGACCGAATTCGAACTTCAAGGCGTCTCTAATCATGCAGGCACAACGCCGATGCACCTGCGTCATGATGCGGGATATGTGGCCGCAGCCATCGCTGTTGAGGCCCGGGCTATTGCCACCGATTTCGGAGATAACCAGGTTGCTACTATCGGCGTATCCGAGCTAACTCCAAACCTGATCAATGTCATCGCCAACCGTGCCCGCGTTACGGTCGATCTGCGTAATACATCTGATGCTAAACTGCACCAGGCAGAAACCAGATTGATCGGCTTTGCCACGGATACAGCAGCGACTGAAGGAGTAACACTAGAAAAGCGGACGCTGGCTCGTTTTAGCCCTGTCGAATTTGATACGGTCATCATCGACATGGTAGAAAAGGCTGCCGCTTCCTCAAACCACACTTATAGGAGACTTCCATCCGGTGCTGGACATGACGCCCAGATGTTCGCTCCAAACTGCCCGACCGGCATGATCTTTATCCCATCAACACAGGGTATCAGTCACAACATAAATGAATTTTCTTCTGAACAGGACATTGCTGCCGGTATGGATGTTCTGATGAAGGTATTATTGGAACTATTGCAGAAACAATTAAGCAATTAACCGAACAAGTAAAAGAGCGTTTGGGTATTGCTT
>LUSG01000207.1 GCA_001629395.1 Gammaproteobacteria bacterium REDSEA-S15_B12
GGTGAGACAGGTGAGAAAAAAAGGGTTTTCTTACTCAAAGTTACTGATATAATGCTTGTATGTCTAAACAAGAGTGGATATATAGCTGTGATGCAGGGATTTATAAAGAAGATTCTTTGATTAGACTGCTGGTCGCTATTTATAAACACAGATTTCATCATTTGTTGAACGATGGTAAGTGGAAAGATTAAACAAGTGGATAATTGTTACCTGGGAAGGTTCTGGGACTCGGAAACAAAAACATTTAAAACATGGAGTGAGATATGCCAAAAGGAATCTCCGGAAACATCTCTGGAAAAAACGAAAAACATCTGACGCATAAGCAGATCCGCTTTGCTAAGGAGTATGTGTATAACGACGGGTCCAAAACCCAAACGGAATGTGCGTTGGATGCAGGGTACGCAGAAAGTTCTGCGGCCGTGCGTGCTTCTGAGCTGACTAATCCACAAAAATATCCGCTTGTGGTTCGCTACATACAGGCACTCCAGGCGGAAGTAGACAAAAAATATGAAGTTACCTTTGGTCGTCATGTTAGGCAACTAGCTAAAATAAGAGATCAAGCTATGGAGAAAGGTAATCTCACGGCTGCGGTTTCTGCTGAGGTCCAGCGAGGTCGAGCAGCAGGCTTGTATGTTGAACGTAAGGAAGTTCGTACTGGTACGCTTGACTCTCTCAGCGAAATAGAAATAAAAGAAAGACCACTAGGAACGCGAGGAATCCTGGAACTTCACGGAGGCTTTGCAGAATACCCATCTCCGCACCGCTGAAGGCAGCGCGCTCGATCGCAAAGTTGTTGAGCAGTGCCTGCCATGTTGCAAAGCTCAGGGGTACAGCAGCCGCCATAATCAAAAGGAGATATTCTGGTCGGTCTCGAAATCTGGACAAATTCATATCTGATCGATTGGTCAGTCCATCAAATACACCAGTGAATTAGTGGATCAGACGGTCAGTTTATGGGTCGGATACTGGTCGATCATACCCGGTCGCTAAACGATGTTAGAGTTGTACGGTAGCATATCCT
This sequence comes from Gammaproteobacteria bacterium REDSEA-S15_B12, assembly GCA_001629395.1. Classification (GTDB taxonomy): domain Bacteria; phylum Pseudomonadota; class Gammaproteobacteria; order Arenicellales; family UBA868; genus REDSEA-S09-B13. The sequence continues at coordinate 1,022 of LUSG01000207.1, forward strand.
GCCGTTCGAGTGAGTGGTCACCAGATGAGCGATACTCTGAAAAAACCGACAGTTGGGTTTTTCGTAACCTGCCTCGTAGATATTATGAGGCCAAGGGTTGGGTTTGCAGCCGTTAGGTTACTGGAGCAGGCCGGTTGTGAGGTAGAGGTGCCACGCAGTCAGAGTTGTTGCGGTCAGCCTGCCTACAACTCGAGCTCAGCGAATAGCAGCCAAGACATGGGAGTTAACCCGCTTTTTGGTGGAGGTCATGGGGGTAGATTCGTTGGATTCGTGTTATCCAGCAAAGTGTGCCTATCACGACTCGTGTTCAGGTCTGCGTGAACTTGGGATTCGGGAGCAGCCACGGCAGCTATTGTCTTTGGTCAAGGGCCTGTCATTGGCAGAACTTAACGACCGAGACGTCTGTTGTGGATTTGGGGGGACGTTCAGTGTCAAGTATCCGGAAATCTCTACTCGGCTGGTGTCAAACAAGGCTTCTAATCTAGAACAGACCTCAGCAGATGCCCTGCTGGGCGGGGATCTAGGATGTTTGTTGAACATCGCCGGGCGCCTGCGCCGAGAGGGAAGTGCAGCCAAGGTGTTCCATATCGCAGAAGTACTTGCTGGTATGGCGGATGGGCCGGGTATTGCTGAGCCGGAGGATGAGGCATGACCCAGGCGGCTACTTCTGCAGCAGTTTTTAAGAGTAAGGCACGGGAGGCACTGTCTGATCCTGCATTACAGCAGGCGATGGATCGGGCGAAAGGTGGTTTTGTCGGTGCAAGGCGGATTGTTGTCGAGGACCTGGCGGAGTTTGATTCCCTACGTGATACAGCCCGGGATATCAAAGATCATGTACTCAACCATCTGGATCTCTATCTTGAACGCTATGAGCGCAAGACGACTGAGAATGGTGGTCATGTTCACTGGGTATCCGAAGAGATGGGACTCAACACAGTGCTTGAAGAGGCCGGCATTGAAGTTGCCGAAACTGATCTAGGTGAATACATTATTCAGCTTGCAGGTGAGTCACCCAGCCACATCATCGCCCCGGCGATTCATAAGACCCGGGAGCAGATCACCGAACTGTTTTACGAAAATCACAAGAGTCATGGATTTTCTGAACGGGTCACACGCCGGGAAGCCATCGTAAACGAAGCACGCGGTGTACTGCGTAGCGTATTTGCCCGCGCCGACGTCGGTATTACCGGCGCTAATTTTTTGATCGCCGAGTCTGGTGCAAATGTCATTGTCACGAACGAGGGAAATGGAGATCTTTCCAGCACCTTGCCTCCCGTTCAGATCATTACAGCAGGCATCGAGAAGGTCATCCCCTCACTGGATGATCTTTCTACGTTCCTACGAATTCTGGGCCGCAGCGCCACTGGCCAGGAAATGTCTGCCTACACGACTTTATATACAGGACCGCGTCGCGAGGGTGAGGTCGAAGGCCCGACGGAATACCATGTCGTACTATTGGACAATGGTCGATCTACAATGCTGGCTGGGCGTTATCAGTCAATGTTGCGTTGTATACGCTGCGGTGCTTGTTTGAACCACTGTCCGGTATATTCAGCAGTTGGGGGCCATGCTTACGGTTGGGTCTATCCAGGTCCTATGGGG
>LUSG01000208.1 GCA_001629395.1 Gammaproteobacteria bacterium REDSEA-S15_B12
GCAACAGGGCGTGGTCGATGTCGGTCACGACAGCTGCAATCCGTAAAGGTAGTTTCCGGACCAGGGCTTCAAACCGAAGCAGGCACCGCAGTTGCGGGCTCAGCAGCAGCGCTGCCACCGCAGCAGCAGCCAGTGCACAGGCCCAGATGATCCCGGCAAAGAGCGGAAAACGATCGAACACCAACGGTACGGAGACACTGCATACCGTGAGCAAAGATAAGAGTCCAACAATGCGATCGACCACCACTGATACCACGGCCCGGACCTTATCACCGCTACAGCGGCGGACGATGAAGGCGGCTTTGACAATATCACCGCCGGTCGCGCCGGGCAGTACGTTACTGCAGAAAAGCCCGATCCAGGCGAATCGCTGAGTTTCAAAAAAACTCACTCCCAGTTCATTGGCGCGCATCAGCCACCACCAGCGTGAATTGATAATCACGACAAAGATGAAAAATGTGGCAGCGCCGAGCAAAAACAATGGCACATCGAGATTGGAGAAATAGGTCAGGATACCCGGATGGAGGTTGACGGAGGACTGGCCATCGGCATTGGTCAGCCGGAGGGGTTTTGGAGCAGATGCGCCATCCGCGTGGAAAAGAACAGGATTGCTATCCCATGGACCGACAATCTTACCGTAGATGGTCTCTTGGCGGCCGTTTTCACTGGAGATGATCGTGTAGCTGTCGTGCCAGTCTATCGCGAAATAGATGACCGTCAGCAGAACTGCGACGACGATGATCTTTAAAAAGGTGACTAAGTGTCTGCGCAATGACCTCTATCCCAAGCATGTCCTGATGATTGGAGGAGAATTCTAACGGTTGTGCAGCTTCAGTGCCGGCGTTGGCAGCGACAGTACTCACACAGGTTGAATTCGGTCATCGAACGTGTACCATAGCCGCTAGACCGTCGGTTTAAGTTCCTCGTCTTCGATTACAAGGTAAAAAAGAGATCGACATGTTCAAAGTACTCCGAATGGACAGCGACACGTGTACCGGCTGTCATCAATGTGAAATGATGTGTTCCTACGGTAAAGTAGGTGCATTCAATCCGGCGAAGTCCGTGATGAATGTGTCGCTATACAATGGCGGGGCTGTAAATATTCCCTCAACCTGTAGTCAGTGTGAGGAGGCCTGGTGTATGGTAGTGTGCCCGGTTGAGGCGATTACGATAAACTCAACAACCGGAGCCAAAGAGGTCTCGGCAGAAGCCTGTGTGGGCTGTAAGGTTTGCAGTATCGCCTGTCCTTATGGCGCTATTAATTATGATGCGGATTCCGGGGTGGTCACCAAGTGTGACCTGTGTGGCGGTGAGCCGATGTGCGTTGAGGCATGTCCAACCCCGGCCCTGGCTTTTGTTGATGAAGACAGCACTGGTTATGACAGAATTTGGAATCATGTCGCCGCAGCATTGGTGGACTGCGACAGTACGGTGAGGCAATAAACGCAAAACACAATACGGAAGTATTTAGTGAGAGAAATAAACCTAAAGAGGAGGCACGAGCTATGAGTTGGTCTGAAAAAATATTAAGAGTGGATTTGGGCGCCGGTACGTGCACCAGTGAGCCATTGAACATGGAATGGGCGCAGGACTACATGGGTCAACGCGGTTTGGCGACCAAGTATCTGGTTGAAGAGACCGATCCTAACGTCGATCCATTTTCGCCAGACAATAAAATGATAATTGCAACCGGTCCGCTGACGGGCACCATTGCGCCGACATCAGGTCGCTGGTCGGTGGTCTGTAAAAGCCCCCTAACCGGCGCGATTGCTTGTTCCAACTCGGGTGGGTTTTTTGGCGGCGAAATGAAAAATGCCGGTTGGGACATGTTTATTTTTGAAGGTAAGTCTGACACGCCTGTGTACCTTGACATCACCAATGATCAGGCGGAACTGAAAGATGCATCAGACTTGTGGGGAAAGTCAGTGTGGGAAACCGAAACTACACTGCGTGAACGTCGTGGTGACAATGATGTTCGAGTTGCTTCGATTGGGCTAGCGGGGGAAAACGGTGCCTTATACGCAGCGGTCGTAAACGATATGGACCGGGCAGCGGGTCGCTCTGGCGTTGGTGCCGTGATGGGGTCAAAGAATCTTAAAGCTATTGTGGTCCGTGGAACGGTGGGTGTGAAAGTGCAAGATCCGATGGCTATGATGAAGACTTCCAATGCCGCCAAAGAAATTATGGCTGAGAATGCGATTACCGGTGATGGCTTGCCAACCCATGGTACGCAAGTACTGATGAATGTCATTAATGAATTAGGTGCGTTGCCTACGCGGAATGGTCAAGATGTGCAGTTTGAAGGCGCTCATGATATCAGTGCAGAGGCAATGGCTGAGCCAAGAGAAAGCGACGGTGAGGCCAATCTCGTTTCGAACGCTGCATGTTTCAACTGTCCCATATCTTGCCAACGTCGTTCGAAGATTGATCCAAGTCACTTTACCGTAAAGGGAAAGCCAAAATATCAGATTGTCAGTGGTGGATTGGAGTATGAAGCAGCCTGGGCGCTTGGAGCCGCTTGTGGTGTCAAGGATCTCGATGCAGTGACTTACGCTAACTTTGTTTGTAATGAACAGGGGCTCGATCCAATTACGTTGGGTTCTACGCTTGGGGCTGCTATGGATCTGTATGCTGCCGGCGCTATCACCAGTGACGATACAGGAGGTCACGAGCTTACATTTGGAAATACGGAAGCTTTTGTAGCGATGGTAGATGCAACTGCAACCGGAGAAGGGTTTGGAAAAGAGCTTGGTCAGGGGTCGAAACGATTATGTGAAAAATATGGGCATCCTGAACTTTCAATGACGGTTAAGGGTCAAGAATTTCCTGCTTATGATCCACGAGCCATACAAGGTATGGGTCTGGGGTATGCAACTTCAAATCGAGGTGCCTGCCATCTTCGAGCCTATACCGTATCATCTGAAGTCCTTGGTATCGGGGGGAAGACTGATCCGCTGGTGACAGAAGGTAAAGCCGGACTTGTCAAAGCATTTCAAGACTTGACTGCGGCAGTCGATTCGAGTGGTACCTGTGTGTTCACCACCTTTGCCCTTACCGGTGACGATATCGCGCCAATGGTCGATGCGGCTGGTGAGGGAGACTGGACTGTCGAACGCCTTAATGAGGTTGGTGAACGTATTTGGAACATGGAACGTCAATACAATCTTGCAGCTGGGTTTACCGGTGCTGACGACACTTTACCTGATCGGATGCTTAAGGATATCGCAAAATCTGGGTCAGCCGAAGGCTCCGTGAACCGTCTTGACGAGATGTTGCCGGAATACTACCAACTGCGAGGTTGGGATAACTCTGGCGTACCAACGCAAGATACGCTGTCGCGGTTAGGTCTCTAATACAGGCTTTCAATTGCAAATAGACTAAACCGGCCCGGTGGTACGTATCGTGCCGCCGGGTGTTTTGTCTCTACCTCGAGAGTAATTCAGTGAATTACGTGATTATCGGTGCGGGACCTGCCGCGGTCGCGGCGGCTGAAAAGCTGCGTGTGCTTGATTCCGATGGGCACATCACAATGATTGGCGCACAAGCACAACAGCCGTACTCCAGAATGGCCATTCCGTACTATTTAACCGGCAAAGTAGAAGAGTCGGGGACTTACCTGCGCCGTTCTTCCGATCATTTCCAGAACCATAGAATCGACCTGGTGCGGGGCGAGGCCACTGCTGTTGATGCTGCAGAGCACAAGGTCATGCTGGGGGACGGCTCCGCTATTGATTATGACAAGCTCCTGATTGCCACGGGTGCTGAACCTATAATACCGCCAGTTTCTGGAATGGATGATCCTCGCGTTCAACAATGCTGGCATCTGGAAGACGCAGAACGCATCATCGAACTCGCTAAGCCAGGTGCACGTGCGGTCCAGGTTGGTGCGGGATTTATCGGATGTATTATTCTGGAATCTTGGGTACTGCGTGAAGTTGACCTGACTGTCGTTGAAATGGGTCCGCGCATGGTGCCGCGGATGCTGGGTGAGAAAGCTGGCGATTTGCTGAAGACCTGGTGTGAAAGTAAAGGTGTTACCGTTCACACGGGGACAACAGTAGGGTCGATTGAATCAAGCGAGAATGAGCTTAATGTTGTTCTCGACAATGGCAACGCTTATCCCTCAGATGTTGTCATTGTGTCTACAGGTGTAAAACCGAATGTTGGATTTCTTCAGGATGTGGACATTAATATTGACCTGGGCATAGAGGTCGACGAGTTCATGCAGACTAGTGTTGTTGATATCTATGCTGCTGGTGATTGTGCTCAAGGATTGGATTTTTCGACTGGTGAGACAGCCGTCCATGCTGTTCAGCCTACAGCTACCGAGTACGCTTGGCCTTGTGACGTCTTCTTTCGGAGTTTGGGAGGGTGTAGACGGGGGTGATTCGGCAGAGATATACAATCCAGACAATTACCAGTACATCAATCTGCAGTTCAAGGATGATGTTCTCATCGGTGCAAATACGGTGGGTTACCATGAACACCTGGGTGTATTGCGCGGGCTGATTGAAAGCAGAGTCCCTCTCGGTGTGTGGAAAGAGCGGCTGAAAGAAAACCCAGTTGGTTTAATGGATGCTTATATCGGAGTGACACAGGAAGCTGTTGGATCTGCCTGATCGTGCTGCGAAGTTTTGGTTTTGAAGATTACGCTTAAACTATTTGCCGGGCTTTCCGAATATCTACCGGACGGTGCTCATCGGAATTCAGTTGAGGTTGCCCTGGATAATGAACAGAGTATCAGTCAGGTGATTGAACAGTTTAAAGTCCCCGCTGAACAAGCCCATCTTGTGCTTGTCAATGGTGTGTATTGTGCACCATCTGATAGAGATCAGAACAAGCTAAAAGAAGGCGACACACTGGCAATTTGGCCACCAGTCGCTGGTGGCTAGTTGGCGCATTTATGTCACACGAGGCGACAGTACGCAAGGAAATGGGTCTCACCTACGCGGATTTTTTTCGCTCGCTCAGCCAATTACCCCGTGGCTGGGTTCATGAGACTTTTTCAGATGGGGCTACTTTGAAATATGCAGATGGGACAATACAGATTTCTCTCGGGCCTCAGTGCGAAAGACGTTTAACAGAGTTGGTAAAAATACCTTTTATCGAAGTGATCTTTAAGTTTATCGATCTCTCAGAAGCCGAAATAGGCCGTTTTCAGTCTAGGTTTGACTTAACCTTTCAGCGGGGCGGGGGTTAATTGAGGATGGCTTCAGTTGCGATGACAAGTCCAATGGATGCCTTCGGACGGCATATCAGGGATCTACGCATCTCGGTTACCGATCGGTGTAATTTTCGTTGTGTGTACTGTATGCCCCGAAAGATATTTGGCCCGGGCTATGCATTTGTACCCAGAGATGAATTGTTGCGATTGGAGGAAATTGTAAGGATTGCAAAAGTATTTGCGGCGTGTGGTGTAAAGAAGGTCCGGATCACAGGCGGCGAGCCAATGATTCGCAGAAATCTCGAGCATCTGATCGAAATGATTGCAACGATTGAAGGTATTGATGACATTAGTATGACGACCAATGCCTCCTATTTGAGTAAGGGGCGTGCCGTTGCGCTGAAAGATGCTGGCTTGAATCGTATTACAGTGAGTTTGGATGCGCTCGACGAGAAAACTTTCAGAACGGTATGTGATGTCGAGTTTCCAGTTTCACGAGTCCTTGAGGGAATTGAGAATGCCCGGCAAGCGGGGTTTGACAACATTAAGATCAATGCTGTGATCAAGCGTGGGCTTAATGAACACAGTGTTCTACCCCTGGCTCGCTATTTTCACGGTACCGGTTCAATCTTGCGGTTTATCGAGTACATGGATGTGGGTTCGACCAACAACTGGAAGCTTGATGAGGTTGTGTCAGCAAGTGAACTGATCGCCCTGATAAATCAAGAGATGCCGATCGATCCGGTGTCTCCCAACTACCGGGGTGAGGTCGCAAAGCGCTGGCATTATGCGGACGGTGGTGGGGAAATCGGTTTTATCACTTCTGTTACTGAGTCTTTCTGTGGAGACTGTTCTAGGGTAAGGCTGTCGGCGGTAGGGCAGATCTACACCCGCGGACAAATCCCACTGGATAGTTTTTCAAACTCCAAGGTCGAGATGTCTCATATTGGTGGCTGACGAATCTAAATATCCAAAATTCTGACAGCACGGTATCTTTTCAGTAAGCGGGCCGATCTTGACAGGCAGGACAGTCGTGATTCCTAGGTAGCGAGATGGTCTGCCATTCCATGGCAATGCCGTCGAGAACCAGTAGTCGTCCACACAAGCCATTGCCGGTTTTGAGGAGTACGTTAAGGGTTTCAAGTGCCTGTGTTGTTCCAACGACACCCACAATAGGAGCGACGACGCCTTCGTTAGCACAGGTGGCAGCTTCGATGCCAGTATCGGGGTATAGACACTGATAGCAGGGGCTATCCGGATTCTTAGGGATAAAAGTTGATACCTGACCTTCCCAGCGGATTGCCGCACCGGAAACGACAG
>LUSG01000209.1 GCA_001629395.1 Gammaproteobacteria bacterium REDSEA-S15_B12
GGTGCTGATATCCGCAATTGCGCCAGTAGAGCCAACCGCCATTGAAACAGTGAGGGCATCAACGTCAGTCGGAAATTCGCTGATTATGATTCCATCCGAATCACCCAGCGTGTAATAGGCATCGATCAGTTTTCCTCCAGCCGCTTCAATCAGCGGTCTAACGGCTTCTATTCGATTTTCGGGTTTCGACACGAGGCCTTTGACCGCCTCTTTAGAATAACTAAATGTGTGCAGATAACGTGGCATGTTGTGCCCTCCTTACATTTGTCGTTTTTGAATCACAAGCTGCTTCATACTCCAATACAAGTTTAACAGTCCGGCAACGACTGACCCAGAGTTGGTATACTGTGATGGTGCTCTGATGAGGATTTAATCGTGCATGTACCTGAACTGAAAGGCAAGGTGGTGATTGTGACGGGTTCCGCCCGTGGCATTGGTCAGGCCATTGCTGAGCGTTTTGCAATTGAAGGGTCGAGTGTCGTGCTGGCTGATCTTGATCATGATGGCATCGAAAGCGTCGCAAAGAAGATAATCACTGATGGTGGATCAGCTATCCCAATAGCGACCGATGTTGCTATCGAAGAACAGGTCGATGCCTTGTTCGACACCACACTAAACGAATACGGCACTGTTGATGTGCTCGTTAACAACGCAGGCCTTATATCACCGGTCAAGCATATCCTTGACGTCGATAAGGCCTGGTGGGATAGGCTGATCGGAGCCAATCTCACGGGCACCTTCCTCTGTGCACGACGGGCAGCTCATATCATGGCGAACAAAGGAGAGGGCAGCATCATCAACATGTCATCCGGTGGTGCGACCAAAGCACATCGAGCTTTCGTCGCCTATGATGCCTCCAAGGGTGGTATTGAGGCGATGACACGTGCACTTGCATTGGACCTGGGGCCTTACGGCGTACGTGTCAACTGCCTCGTCCCAGGGTTCATTGATACCTACGGAGCCAGTGAGGAAGTTCGAGAAAAACAGGGTGCGATTGTACCGCTGGGCCGTATGGGTGAAGCTGCTGACCTTGCTGGCAGTGCTGTGTTCCTGGCGTCGCCTGATGCGGCTTACATCACCGGACACCGGATTGTGATCGATGGCGGCGTTCTCGTTCAGCAACGCTCTGCCAATGTAGACACTTTCCCACCCAGCCAGTTTCCCAAGCTAGACTAAGGGGTGATTGACTCCTTCCAGAACCAACCTTCTGGTAAGAAATGATTTCCTGGTTCTGGTGTTACCCGATGGGCAATGCTCGCTCAAGGATTAAACTAAAATCCGTACCAGCTGGTAAAGTGCCGTAACTACCCAGCCAGTGGGGTCCAAGCCGAGTGGCGCAGAAAGCATCCGACACCGGGGCTGGTGCATGTTCCACTAAAAGCGTAGCTTGCAATGTTAAAGCAATTAGTTCGGTCAACTGCCGTGCCCGCGTTTCCAAGTCTTCAGGGTCACCCAGTTCAGCAGCCAATCTGTCAATAGCGGTATCCAACAGAGCGTTTTCACCCCGTACAGATTCGAGTTCGGTCAGGATTGCCGGGATGGCTGCGGCCTCTCTAAACATGGCCCGCAATACATCCAGGCACATGATATTTCCTGACCCCTCCCAGATACTGTTCAGTGGTGCCTCGCGATAAAGACGGGGCATGATCGAGTCTTCGATGTAACCTGGGCCGCCGAGACATTCAAGGGCCTCAACACAATGAGCCGGTGTTCGCTTGCAGACCCAGTACTTACCAACCGCTGTGACAATGCGCGCAAATGCCGCTGCTTGCTCATTCTCGACTGATTCATCAATTGCGCGACCAAGTCGCAATGTCAGTGCCAACGCAGCCTCCGATTCAAGCGCGAGGTCCGCCAGCACGTTGCGCATTAAGGGCTGATCCATGAGCTTTTTATTGAACGCAGCCCGGTATGCTGTGTGATGCATGGCCTGCACCAGCCCTTGTCGCATCAGGCCAGCAGAACTGGCACAACAGTAGAAGCGAGTACCTCTCACCATTTCAATGATCGTCGGAATACCCCTACCCTCCTCTCCAACCATCAATCCCCAGGTATCCTGATATTCCATTTCCAAGGAGGCATTTGACCGGTTACCCAGTTTATCTTTGAGCTGCTGCATAAAAAGGGTGTTACGTTCACCATCCGGCCGCCAGCGCGGGACCATAAAACACGACAGGCCATGATCTGTGTAAGCCAGTGTCAAAAATGCATCGCACATCGGTGCCGAACAGAAGTACTTATGTCCAGTGAGGTGGTATTCAGCGGCCTCCCCGGTCTGGACACCCACAGGAATGGCTCGAGTAGAGTTAGCCCGCACGTCTGAACCACCCTGTTTCTCAGTCATGAACATGCCCATGGTTGCACCGGTCTTTTTGTGCACCGGAATATCACGTGGGTCATATTTGTCCACCAGTAATCGGGGGATCCATTCATCACCAATGGCTGGTGTCATCCGTAACGCGGGTATTGCTGCATAGGTCATTGCCATGGGGCAGAGCACACCACCCTCAGCCTGGGTAAACAGATAAGTCAACGCCGCGTGTGCAACCTGCCCGCCGACCCGAGGATTCTTCCAGGCAAAGCTCGGAACATCATTCTCAATCGCCAAGGCCATCAATTCATGGTAGGCCGGATGGTAGTCAACCTGATCGATACGCATCCCATAGCGGTCAAAAGCACGCATCTCAGGCGGATAGCGGTTGGCAAGATCGGCCTTTCTGAACGTTTCGGCCGAACCTGTGTCCCTGCCAAATTCGCTCAGTCTTTCTTGTGCCCAGCCAGCGCCTTCTCGCTCGATGCCTTCGTGAAGAGCCTGGTCATTCGACCACAAATCCTGGTCGCCAATATATGGCGGCATATTTTCGACATCATGGGTGGGAAGGTTAGCAAGCGGTCTAGCAGGAATCATGGCTTTGTTCCAGGCGATTCGACAAGAGGAAGAGGCTGTAATTTACAGCGCTTCGAACACTAAGCAAAGCACAGCGTTGTTCCAGAACGGTAGCGACCAGGCTGGATTGTGTCGCGGGACTCAGCCACATTGTGCAGGTGGTCTAGATCAAGATTCATGGCTCCTTAGGCTCTACAGAGCTGTAACATCGGGATCCGGTCGACCCGTCTAGTGATGGCCGGTCATCTGCTCGCGGTATTGCTCTCTGAGGCGGCCTGCAGCAATCACCGTATTGCGCATCAGCACGGCAACTGTCACCGGACCGACCCCCCCGGGGACGGGTGTAATCCAACCAGCGACTTCTCTGCAGGAGTTGTAGTCGCAGTCCCCGACGATCCTCAACTTGCCCTCGTCATCTTCGACCTGATTGATACCGATATCGATGACGGCAGAGCCTTGCCGAATCATGTCTCCTTTTAGAAGACCTGGTTTTCCGACCGCAATCAAAACCGCATCGGCTGCACGGGAATGCAATGCGACCTCCCGAGTCAGATGATGACAAACCGTCACAGTTGCCCCTTCTGCCATCAACAAAAAGGCTATTGGTTTGCCTACAATCTCGGAGTGACCTATGACAGTCACCTCTAGACCCTCCATCTGCAAACCAGTACCGCGAAGCAGTTCAACTGCTGCGATTGCTGTAGAAGGACCTAACTCGAGCTCCCGATACACGATATTTCCGATTGACGCAGGGTGCATTCCCTCAACATCCTTAAGTGGATGAATCGTAGCCTGCAGGTACTTGATCGGCAGATTTTCAGGGATCGGTCTTTGCAGAATTATCCCTGTTATGCGTGGGTCAACATTCAAATTGAGGATCGCCGCATGAACTTCGGCTTCGGAAATATCCGGAGGAAATGTTTTCTCTACAAAATCAATTCCGATCTTAGATGCATTGCGCTGCTGGTTACGAACATAACGGTCGACTGCTGAATTATCACCGATCCGGATAGAAACCAGTGTCGGTGCCCAGCCATCCTGCTTCAATGCATCGACATCAACGGCCACCCGCTGCAAGATCTCGTTGGCAACCACTTTCCCATCGATTTCAATGCCCGTCATAGCCTCACCTATCCTCTGGATTCACGCGAATGACAATCGGTCTTTGGCCTGGAACAGTACACGTCCATGCCAAAGACTATACCTTACAGATGTCATTGTAGAACCCGAATCGCCTAAATCGGGAACTCACCAAAGGGTATCTGGCTTACCAACACCTATCCAGTGCACTCAATACCCAAGCGAGCTAGATAGCTTGGGTATTCAAGTACTCCAGAAGTTCAGCCGGTGCATCAGAAAGGTGCCCAGCACTGGCCTGTTCAAGTTCGCAGCGACTGCCATAACCCCAGAGCACGCCCGTTGACTGAAGCCCGTTACTGTGGGCTGCCAAAATATCGACTGAACGATCACCGATCATCATCGAGCGGCCTGTAATTGCTGACGACGCCAATAGTGCCGCGATCTGCTGTGATTTGCTGATACCTATATCGCCGCCACTGACAAACCCGAAATAGTCCGTCAGATCAAACATCTGCAACACTTTTTCCGCTACATCGTTTCGCTTCGAGGTGCAGATACCGAGATTACAACCACGAAGTTCGTGTAACTCATCAATAACCTCTCTCATACCGTCATACAAGATATTTTCGCTGAATCCGATCTCCAGGTAGCGTCCCCGGTACTTGGCTACCATGCTCGGTATCTGCCTATCATCGACATCTGTGGCGAGACGGTAATACATCTGGTCAAGCGGCAACCCGATCAGACTCGAGATCTGTTCTCTGGAGCACGCCTGGAAGCCATGATGGAGAAGTGC
>LUSG01000021.1 GCA_001629395.1 Gammaproteobacteria bacterium REDSEA-S15_B12
CCCTGGGACAATGCATTTACAGGGGGATTATCGATGCGGATAACACCGAGATCATCAAGTTGTTGATAAGAGACCAACATATGTGGGACGTTCCTCTATTGAAAGGTGGAGCCGAAATCTGAACAGTTAACTCAGGTGGGATTGAGGTTAACGGGCGGGAGTCAGACGACTCCACGGGCCTGAAGATTCCGGATTTCTTCTGCTGATTTGCCGAGAGCTCTCTCAAGAATTGCGACCGTATCCTCCCCAAGTGACGGCGGTGCCTTTTCGTAACGCTGCGGGGTTTTGGAAAACTTGATCGGATTCGCAACTCCCGGAACCTTACCAAGAAGCGGATGTTCCAATTCCAGCTTCATGTTCCGAGCCTTGACCTGCGGATCTTCAAAAACTTCTGCAATATTCTGAATGGGACCGCACGGCACTTGTACTTTACCGAGGCAATCCATCCACTCCCGACTAGTCCTCAAGCGGGTGTACTCACACAGCTTTCCGACAAGCTCCTGTCGATGAACAACCCGCTCCGGATTTGTTGCAAACCGTGGATCCCTCGGCAGTTCTTCGCATCCCATGACGACACTGCCGCTACAAAAGTAATTCAGAGCCTGGTTCGCCAGCCAACTTACCTGGACGTCCAGTAGGGCCATATCAATATGCTGCCCCTCACCTGTTTTGTTGCGGTGATGAATAGCGGCAAGAACGGCGATCGCTGCATTCATCCCGGTGGTCAAATCAGCCACCGCCATACCCACGCGCTGCGGCCCCGCCCCGGGTTTTCCATCCGCCACACCGGTGATACTCATTAGCCCTGACTGAGCCTGAATCAGGTAATCGTAGCCTGCGTTATGGGCCATGGGGCCGGTGTGGCCAAACCCTGTGATCGAACAGTAAACAATGCCGGGGTTCAGTGCTGAGAGGTCCCCATAACCTAACCCCTTTTTCTCCAGCCCACCGGTTTTGAAGTTCTCTACCAGAACATCGCAACTTGCGGCTAATTCACGGATCAGCGCCTGGCCCTCTGGCTTACCAATATCGATGGTCACAGAGTACTTGCCACGATTGGCGGAGAGGTAATAAGCCGACTGCTTGGTAGGATTACCGGCCTTGTCCCTAAGCCAGGGAGGGCCCCAATGACGGGTATCATCTCCCTGTTCGGGGCGCTCGACCTTGATGACTTCAGCCCCCAAATCAGCCATGATCTGGGTACACCAAGGGCCGGCCATAACGCGGGACAAATCAAGTACTCGAATTCCTGATAATGGACCAGACATACCAGACTCCTGGATTAGAGTGAGCTTCCAGTGTTGCGAATCATTTGCTTGGCAATGACCAACTGTTGGATTTGGGAAGTGCCTTCGTAAAGCCGGAACAGACGCACATCCCGGTAGAATCGCTCGACACAATATTCACTGATATAACCGGCGCCACCATGGATCTGCACTGCGCGATCCGCGACACGGCCTACCATTTCGGTGCAGTAGAGCTTGCAGCTGGAAGCATTCATGGACACCGCGGCACCGGAATCATAGGCTCGCGCGGTTTCCTCCACCATGCATTTGCCGGCGTAGTACTCGGTCTGACTGTCAGCCAACATTGCCTGGACCAGCTGAAAGTTGGCGACTTCAGTGCCGAATTGTTTTCTTTGGGTCGAGTAGGCGAGGCTCTCGTCTATCAGCCTTTTGGCTGTACCAACGCTCAGTGCACTTATGTGCAACCGCCCCCTGTCCAGAACCTTCATCGCTGTTTTAAAGCCCTGCCCTTCCTTACCTCCGATCATGGCAGATACCGGCACTCGAACATCTTCGAAGATCACGTCGCAGGTATGAGAACCTTTCTGGCCCATTTTTTTATCGCGCTGCCCCAACGAGATGCCCGGTAAATCCGCGTCCACCAGAAAAGCGGATACACCCCGACTGCCTTCCTCCCGGCTTCCAGTTCTGGCCATCACCGTGAAAACACCCGCCCGAGGCGCGTTAGTTATATAACGTTTGCTGCCATTGATGACGTATTCATCGCCGTCTCGCTTTGCCGTCGTCACGACCGAACCCGCATCGGAACCGGCGTCCGCTTCTGTCAGTGCAAATGAACCAATCAGTTCGCCGGAGGCAAGTTTCGGAAGGTACTTTGCTTTCTGTTCGGGGGTGCCGTCGATGATAATGCCTTGGGAGCCAATGCCTACGTTGGTACCAAACATCGACCTAAACACCGGTGACGTGTACCCCATCTCCTGAATGATGGCCACTTCTTCACTCATGGTCAGCCCAAGGCCACCGAACTCTTCCGGGATTGATAACCCGAAGAGCCCCATCTCTTTCATTTCCTCGATCACCCCTTCGGGTATTTGATCCTCTTCCGCGACCTGCATTTCCAACGGAACCAAGCGACCCCGGACATATCGCCGGACGCTGTCAATAAATTGGTTCAAAGTCTCGTTATCAAGTGGCATCCCGTTCTCCAAAACTTATTAAGTTGTGAATTAAATTAATAATTTATAAACGAAATATCTATTATATGATCAACATATCTTCTATAACTTCTACTGATACCTTTATCTTTGTCCAAAAAAATTAACCACCAACCGGTATAATGGCTATTTATCTTGTGACTATTTTAAAGTTTCATAAAAAAGCCTCGGTAAAACCCAACCGAGGCAAAGGTAGAGACATACTGAAGATTCACGCCTTAATTTAAAACTTGGTCAACGGTTAGCGTTGACCTCAAGTAGCAAGTCTAGGCTCAATTAGTTCTTGAGAATTATTCGTCCGGAAACCTTTCCGTTGGACAGGTCTTCCACGGCAGATTCAGCCCTCTCAAGCGCCCGAATTTCTACGGGAATGTCTAGAAGATCATGTTGATTCGCAAACGTTACCAACTCCTTCATTTCAGCCAGTGTTCCTGTGTAGGAGCCGATTATGGTAACTGCCTTCGTGACCAGGAAAGGAATCGGATAGCGCAGTTCGCCGCCATGTAAACCGATAACGACCAGCTTCCCTCCCTTCTTAAGAACCTTGAGGCCAAACTCAACAGTTTGTTCGTTGCCCACAAAGTCCAGAACAGCCATGCAATTCCCGTCTGCCTCCCGAGTCAACGTGTCAGTCGCATCTAAGCTACGGGGATCGAGGACGACTTTTGCACCGGCCTTCCTGGCAATCTCTCTTTTATCCTCGGAAACATCCACGCCAACAATGTTACTGATTCCGTCGGATCTCAGCGTTCTGATTGCCAATTGGCCAAGCCCACCGCAGCCAATAACAATCACATACTCTTCTTGGTGCAACGGCTGAATTTTCTTGATCGCCGAAAAGGTTGTCAGGCCGGAACAGGCCAACAGAGATGCATTTGCAGGGTTGAGATCGCCAAGATCCACTAGGTAACGCGGATGGGGAACAGTGATGTATTCCGAGTAACCACCGGGTTTAAAAATGCCGAGTGAAGCAGGCTTACCGCACAGATTTTCTTCGCCCCGCTGACAAACAGAACATTCGCCACACCCAATCCATGGATAGATTAACCTCTGCTCGCCGACCGATGCATCGATGGCATCCTCGCCCACGGCCACAATGGTTCCCACAACTTCGTGGCCAAGTGTTACCGGCAGCCTGATTCCACGGTCTCCGAGATTCAGCTTTTTGCCATTGCCAAGGCCGTAATAGCCGTCATGCACATGAACATCACTATGGCAAACGCCGCAGTAATCGACTTTCAGCAAAACCTCATTTCCTTGCGGAACGGGCATCTCATACTTTACAGGTTCCAAGTTTCCCGCGAACTCAGAAAACTCATAACGGATGTATGCTCCGTCAGTCTCAATCTGATTCGACATTGTTATTACTCCCATGGTTCAGATAGGTACCGGTTCGAATAGCACTTATTATGAAACTTGCCCGTACTCGGTACGTCTATCTGGATTATCGGTTTCCTACTTATTCAACTAATAGAAATTCTGTTTGATTATCCCGTTATTTTGCCTTTCTGGATTGAATAGACTTATTTTTCTTTTGTACAAACCTTTGAAGCGAAACCTGTTAATCAACATCAAGACATCTTCGAAATAAAACAACAACCGGGTCATTCTGAAAAAAGCAGGATGCTCCAATATCTGAACAGGAATCTTCAATACTCAGATTTGGCCGGAACTTAATCTGCAGTTGAAAGTCTTCAGCACCAGCGTAATCCGTAAGTCGCAATCTTTTATGTAAGGAGCTGAAAGACGTTGTATTCATCAGCAAAAAACCAAGAGGAAGAACAATGACAATTAGCAAAGAATCCAATGTCTTGCGCGACCTTTATCAGGATTGGACCAATCGCATGACTGCCAATCCTGATCTTTCCATTGAAAACCTGCGCAGCATGTTTGATGAATGGGGCCAGCCTGCTCTGGAACCGGAAAACGTTCGCTATAAGAGCGACCATGTTGGCGGCGTTGAAGCCATCTGGGCATTGCCAGACGGTGCGGATAGCTCACGCGCCATCATTTACACACATGGTGGCGGCTTCGCTGTGGGGTCCGCAGACAGCCACCGTAAAATGGCCGGCCACCTTGCCAAGGCGCTTAAGGTTCAGGCCGTAATTCTCCACTACCGCCGAGCACCGGAACATCCGTTTCCTGCCCAGATTGAGGACGCTGTATCCGCTTACAAAGCGTTGCTGGATCAAGGCTACAAGGCAGACAACCTGATCACCGCAGGCGATAGCGCCGGAGGCAATCTGGCCATTGCCAGCGTGCTCAAGTTCCGTGATCTGGGGCTTCCCCTGCCAGGGGCAGTGATCGCCTATTCTCCGTGGCTCGACATGGCGCTGCGGGGCGCCACTCTGGAATCCAATGCTTCAACCGATGCACTCGTTGGAAAGCCAATCCTGGAAGGCATGGCGGGCATGTTTCTCGGCGACAAAACCGATCCACTCGATCCATTAGCCAATCCGCTGGAAAACGATTTCGACGGTTTCCCGCCGCTTTATATCACCGCTGGAGGCGCCGAAACGCTGCTTAGCGATTCAGAGACCCTTCACGCCAAGGCCAAAGAGCGGGGTGTAAAAACTGTGCTTTCTGTGGTGCCTGGCATGCAGCACGTATTTCCCGCCCTCTCGGGCCGCGCACCGGAAGCAAACGAGGAACTGGATCGTATCGCCGACTGGTATCAGAACCTCTGATACTTCGTCACCCGCGCCGGCAATTGCCGGCGCGGGCATTCCTGAATTAAAAACAAACGAAGAAACGGGGCGCTTCTTGCTCCGGAGATCAATTGTGTTCGAAGAGGAAGCTCACATGAACGAGAAAACCACAAATACAAGAACCGAGACTCCTGATTTTGACGCCGTTGTAGTCGGCGCAGGATTCGGAGGGCTCTATGCCGTTCACAAACTGCGGGATGAACAAGGGCTGAGAGTTCAAGCCTATGACAACGCCAGCGACGTTGGTGGTACCTGGTACTGGAATCGCTACCCTGGCGCGTTATCAGATACCGAGAGCTTCTGCTATCGATTCTCCTTCGACAAGGAGGGATTGGAAAACGCCCGGTGGAAGAACCGCTATCTGACGCAGCCCGAAGTTCTGGACTATCTGAACGATGTGGCTGACCGTTACGACCTTCGGCGCAGCTACCAGTTCCACACCAAGGTAACCGCTGCCCATTTCGACGAATCTACCCAACTCTGGCGAGTCTGGACAGACAAAGATCAGATGGTTACCGCAAAATATCTGGTAACCGGCCTGGGCCTTCTGTCAGCAACCAATAAACCGCCTTTCGATGGAATGGACACGTTCAAAGGCGAGATCATCCACACCGGTGCATGGCCTGAAGGAATGGATCTCTCCGGACAGCGAGTTGGCGTTGTCGGCACAGGTTCTACCGGGGTCCAGGTTATCATTGCGATGGCCGAAACGGCAGAACACTTGACCGTATTTCAACGCTCTCCACAGTACGTGGTACCGATTGGAAACTGGCCCGAAAGTGAGGAGAAAATTCAGGAATACAAAGACAACTATGACGCTATCTGGGATCAGGTGAAATCGTCTGCTGTTGCCTTCGGCTTTGAAGAGAGCACAGTGCCTGCCACATCAGTCTCAGAAGAAGAACGTGAACGCGTCTTCGAGGAAATCTGGAACAAAGGCGGTGGCTTCCGGTTCATGTTCGAAACATTTTCGGATATCGCAACAGACCAGGAGGCTAACGACGCTGCAGCAAACTTTATCAAGCGTAAAATTGCTCAGATCGTTAAGGATCCCGAGACCGCCAAGAAACTGATGCCCAGCGATCTCTACGCCAAACGTCCTCTGTGTGGCAATCACTACTACGAGGTATATAACCGCGATAACGTATCCTTGGAAGATGTTAAAGCCGATCCGATTTCAAAGTTCACGGAAAACGGCATTCTTCTTGAAAGCGGCAAGGAGATTGAGCTGGATGCGATCATCTTTGCAACAGGCTTCGATGCCGTTGAAGGAAACTATACGCGGATCGACCTCCAGGGCCGCAATGACGTCACCATTCAGGATAAATGGAAAGACGGCCCCCTGGGCTATTTGGGGGTAATGGAAGCGGATTTCCCGAACTTCTTCATGATTCTGGGCCCGAACGGTCCCTTCACCAACCTTCCTCCAAGCATTGAGACCCAGGTTGAGTGGATTTCCGATGCGATTGCAGTGACCGAACGCAACGGCCATAAGACCATCGAACCGAAGCCCGAGGCACAGGAAGCCTGGGTAGAAACCTGCCAATCGATTGCCGATATGACGCTTTTTCCCAAAGCCCAGTCATGGATCTTCGGCGCAAATATACCGGGCAAGAAAAATACCGTCCGTTTCTACATGGCCGGGCTTGGCGCCTACCGGCAAGAGCTTCAGGCCGTCGTTGATGACAACTATTCGACGCTCGAATTCGACAACTGAGCAACGCATGTCCACTACGGAACGGGGCAGTTAAAAAATTGCCCCCTTCTGTCATCGGAGCAGACTCAAGGAAACAATGATGAAACGAGTAACTGGAAAGGTTGCATTGGTTACCGGTGGTGCCATGGGGATGGGGAAATCTCACTCGGAACTACTGGCTGCTGAGGGGGCAAAAGTATTCGTCTGTGACATTGATGTGGAAAACGGCAAACAGGTCGTGGAAGCAATTCGCAGCCAGGGAGGAGATGCTGAGTTTTTGCGACTGGACGTGTCCAATGAAGCTGACTGGAAGGCTGCGGTCACATCGATCAAAGAAAAGGCTGACAGGCTGGACATCTTGGTCAACAACGCAGGAACACTCATTCTCAAACCAGTCCATGAGACTAGTAACGAAGAATGGGATCGCACGTTCGATATAAACGTACGTGGAACTTTTCTCGGCATCCGGGAAGCCGTGCCTCTCATGCAGGAGAGTGGTGGCGGCTCAATTATAAATATTTCATCCATTTATGGCATCATCGGCGCGCCAAGCGCTGGCGCGTACATCGCATCAAAGGGTGCTGTACGTCTGATGACTAAGTCCTGCGCCGTGGACCTCGCAGACTTTAATGTCCGCGTGAATTCCGTGCACCCCGGGGTGATCGATACGCCCATGACTAAGGACTTGCTGCACACGGATGAAGAAACCCGTAAAACGCTTCTTGGCCCCACGCTCATGAACCGGCCCAGCACACCCGACGAGGTATCAAAAGCGGTGCTGTTTCTCGCATCCGACGAATCATCCTTCGTTCATGGTGCAGAAATCATTGTGGATGGAGGATATACCGCGAACTGATTGCACTTCCATCATGGCCTGCTTCAACCCGAAGCAGGCCCCCTTCGACCGTATCTCAATCTTCAAATAGGGGCCGATCATAGTAATGAGCACAAAAGTAAGTAGTGCAAGAATTGGTCGCAAGTTGCAGGAGAACTTCAAAGTATTAATAAACGAGATCAATAAGAAAGTTATAACTCTCGACGGGCTCGCCATAGCGCCGATGATGATACATATCAGCCTTGATATTCTGGCCCGATTTCTATTCAACACCCCCCGCCCGGAATAATCACCATAGTTGCTTACTTATACATCATCATCGCGATCTTCCTGCCACTGCCGTACGCCGAGCGGATCAACTCGTCGATTGCCGTGGAAATACTGACCACAAATTTCTCTCGCAAAACTCAAAACCGCCTGAACGAGTAGATCTACCTGTTGATCAGTACAACCGTATTTGCCTTATTCCCAGGCCATTCTTAAATATATAATGATCAGCTGCCCGGAATATCAGAGTGAATTCGCGTCAAGCAACCAAGTCTATACCCCGATTGTATCTATACCCTCTTACGTAATGTTCTGTAATGCTATAGTAAATACGGTTGAAGAACTAAACGGCAAGCGCTTGCGAATATCTGGGGCTTCCTGGGCTCGCTGGGCGAAGAATTTCGGGAGATTATCGGTAGCAATCCCGATACATGAAGTTTATGAAGTACTCGAGCAAGGTTTTGTGGATTGCACCTTCCTCTCACCCGCAGAACTGGCCAACTTCAATCTCCATGATGTTGTCAAAAACATAACTACCGACGTTCCAGGCGGTCTATATGCCGCAGGTCGAGCAACAACTCTTAATCGTGACCCGTGGAATCGTTTCAACACCAGAGAAAATGAGGGTCCGCTGAAGGCCGGACGGATTATGGCTGCCTATGTTAGCTTCCTCTATCAGCAACAAGCTGATAGCGACATGATTAAAGCAGAAAAGAAAGGCATCAACATCCTGGATGGCAGAAGGCAATTTCCTCGAAAAATCAAGAGATTTTATCAAAGAAGATCTAAAATTTTCCCCGGAATTCTACGCAGACGAATATAACATTGATGGGGCGAGAACCAAGAAGCTTGCAGACAAGATGTCCGAACTGATAGAAAAATGGAACGGACTTGTCGGAATTATCGAGGCAGCAGATCAATTGGCTGAACTTTACTGGAATTAAATTTATTCGAAACCTGATCCTGCTCCTTATGGGACATAAAAAACGACACTGATCCATACAGAAAAAGGCCCCGACTGAGAGTCGGGGCAACCAAAGGCACAACAACGCTTAAGTCAATGTTCAGAAAGTGTATTTGGCCATCGCCTGAAGACGTGTCGCCTTCCCTTCACGCCCCCCAACCAATTCTCGAGTATGGTGGCTCACTTCAATCCCGTAATCGACACTCTCGATGGGCGACCACAGGTAGTTCAAATAAAGGCTCGTATTTTGTTCGCCCTCATTGCTAACGTCGACATTTCTTATGTCATCCAGATCAGCTTCCGACACACCATAGGCCAGGTTTGCTAAACCAGGACCAACAGCCACGGATATCCCAAGAGTACCGCCAACGGCTTCAATAGCTTCGAGTTCGCCAGCAACAGGGTCATAGTAGGCCGGCGCAGCCGGGTTTAACCACAGGTAACCACCAACACCCTCTCCGTAGACTACTGCACCTTGCAGGCTCACCCTTGATGAAACGGGCATTTTTCCCGAGAAGGTGACACCATAACCGAATTCGTCTTCTTCCCGGTCAGCAGCGGCATCATAAACAGTCAACTGCCGCAACACGGCCCCTAAGGAATAGTTCAGACCGCCCAGAGCATCGTCATATCTGAGAGTCAGATCTGGAAGGGTACTCTTGATTTCGACGGTCTCTTCCGTTTCATAGGCTAGGCCTCCTTGCTTGTCAGCTTCCTCTAAAGCTATAGAGAGCCCCCCTGTTGAGTAACGAATCTGCGCCTGACGGTCCAGATTTGTTTGTCCGACCTGACCGGTGAAATCAATGCTCGGAGTGTAACCAAGAAACGTCGAAAAGTTCGTTTCGGTTTGACCTGCAAGAATGCCATTCCATGTACCGTACCCCTGCCGGAGTCGAAAGGTCCCGCCGGGCCCATAAAAATCGCCTTCAACCCGGGTCTCGATATTTCCCAGTTCGGTAGGAGTAACGGTTGAAATGCCGATCCTGGACTCTAGGGCGTGCGCGTCAAAATGACCATCGGGGCCACTTGTATCGTCAAGCCTGATATTCTGGTGGAGAATCGAAATACCAAGAGGCGAATCGAAATCATAGATGAGGTCAAGCTTTGCGTAACCATACAGCGTAAGGTTAGTGTCGCCCACTGTGATGCTTTCAGAAAATGCTGGGAGGGATGCTGTCGCCAATAGAATTGCACACGACAGTTTTGATTTCACCACCTTAAAATGGTTACGATTCGTTTGTTTCTCAAATTTATCAGCAATACTCTTGTTTATTTTTTTCTGGATCATCTGGCTTTTCCTTTGTTGATTTTTTATAAAACCAAATCAAATGATCCTGATATAGACCTTTGGAATATTGAATGTATTTATTAATTTTTTGAACCAGAACATAAAAAATAAATTTTATTAAATGGGACCAAAACATTTTTTTAGATTTCGAGCAAAGATTATAACTAGCATAGACACCGAAATTGCTGCATCGCAATTCTGGTTGAAAACCCCTTGCAACTACAGGATCGGGGAAGACCGTATGGGAGTTGGGTTGTGCCGGAAAAATCAGCCAGGCATCAAAACAATGCCCGACTCACTCTGCAAGCAGAGGGTCGGGCATCTAAGGCAAATATCTTGATCAGCAGTTCAACAAAATTTGGTTAGTTTCGTCTTATTCCTATACCTGTTAGGCGTTGTAGAAAATTTGTTCTTGAACAGACGCGTTAGATGGCTCTGATCGGAAAAACCACACTCCATTGCAATAACCTTGATTGGTATATCCATCGGCGACTCAAGCATCGCCTTCGCCATTTCTAGCCTACGCTGAAGAATATAGGCGTGTGGAGGCATACCAAACGCATTTCTGAACAGACGAATAAAGTACGAATTGCTAAATCCTGAGATTTCCGCTAAATCATCGATACTTATACATTGATCAAGGTTTTCAGCAATATATTCTTCAATCGTTTTTTGTTTTGAAACAGGCATACTTCGATCAATCTGAATTTCACGAAGCTTGCATTGAGAATACTCCCTAATCATATGGATACATATCTGAGTCTCAATGGTATCTGCATACAGTTGACCACCGAGACTTTCACCCAGGCACTCCCGTTCGTATGACTTCATCAACTCAGCCAGTGTGGCATCCTGAGAAACAGCTCTATGATCGATATTCAAACTGTCAACATCTTTCTCAAAGAGATCATTAGCGACTTTTTTTATCGCAGACTCGGAGACATAAACGTGTGAGACCTGAATATCATTTGTCCAGAACCATCGAGATGGCTCTCCACGCGCCAGAATTGTCACGCTATCGGTACGAGCATCCTGATCTGCCCACTTACCCGAATGGAAGAAACCAAGATTTTCAGGCGGAGACTCCCACCTGACCAGCATGTAATCCCGCATTTCAGGGATATAAACTTCAGTTTTATCGAACCGATAGTTTCTCATCGAAAGCCGATTTTTTAGCGTATTTTCTACAGTACCCTCACAGATTACCTGCCCAGGTATAACATTTAGAATGTCATTTGGTGCTAACAAGCTACTGGCCATGAACGGTCTCCTTTTTATTTTTGATCGAAAGACCCGAAGATAAAATTAAGTTTATAACCATTTAACTCAAAGCAAACTCTTACTCTTGGCTCTCAACCGACATCAGCTCATCTGAGTCACAAACTTGGTAGCCAGATAACTATCAAAGGTCTCACTGCCACCTTCCCTACCATAGCCGCTTTCCTTGACGCCCCCAAAGGGAGTTTCCGCCAACGCCAGCCCTATGTGGTTCACAGAGACCATACCGGCTTCCAGGCCATTGGTAATACGATGGGCATTGCTAACAGATGAGGTGTACGCATAGGCAGCCAACCCGAAGGACAACTGGTTAGCTCGTTCCAGCACTTCGGTGATGCTGTCGAACGGCACAAAACCTGCAATTGGGCCAAAAGGTTCATCATTCATGAACATCGCATCATCAGGAACATCTTTGAGAACCGTTGGTGGATAAAAGTTTCCCGCGCCAGACGGCGTCTCACCGCCCGTCACCAACACACCGCCCTTCTGACAAGCGTCGTCAACGAACTTCTGCATCTCCGCGACCCGACGAGATTGGGCCAGAGGCCCCATCGTTGTGGAGTCATCGGACCCACATCCTACTTTGATTGTCTTTACCTCTTCCGAAAACCTGGAGACAAAATCGTTGTAGATATTCCGCTGAACAAAGAACCTCGTCGGACAGATACAAATCTGCCCCGCGTTCCGAAACTTGAATCCGACCAGGTCTTTAACGGCTTTGTCGATATCTGCGTCGTCACAAACAATGACCGGCGCATGACCGCCAAGCTCCATGGTGCAACGTTTCATATTAGCTCCGGCAAGTGACGCCAGCTTCCGACCGACCGGCGTAGAGCCGGTAAAGCTGATCTTCTGAACAATCGGCGACCTGATCAAGTACTCGGAAATCATGCCAGAGTCACCAGATACGACGTTAAAAACGCCCTTTGGCAAACCTGCATCATGGAATATTTGTGCCATCAACATTACGGAGGCAGGGGTGTCACTTGACCCTTTAAGAATAACCGTACAGCCAGCGCCAATGGCAGCGACAACTTTGCGGAAAGCCTGACTGAAAGGGAAATTCCACGGCGAAAAAGCAACGCACACTCCTATCGGTTCCTTGAGTGCAGTTTGTTGTACATTCGATTTTCGTGAAGGAATGACACGACCATATATTCTGCGGCATTCCTCCGCGTGCCATTCAGCATGCTCAGCACAGGACAAGACCTCGCCAATGGCTTCGCGAACCGGCTTCCCTTGTTCCAGCGTGAGTACCCGCCCCGTGTTCTCTGCTCTTTCTCGAATAAGCTCGGCCACCTTCCGTAAAATCCGAGAACGCTCCACGGCGGGTTCCTTCTTCCACAAACGAAAGGCTTGTTCCGACGATTCCAGCGCCCGGTCCAGGTCACTCTCACTTGCATAAGGTAGCGTGGCCAGAACCTCATTATTGGAGGGATTCATGACCGACTGGCTGGATTCACCATGTCCGTCCACGAACTGACCGCCGATGTACATCTTGAGATTGGGGTACATATTGCTTCTCCGTCTTGTTTTTGGTTCTCCTCCCGCCCGACAAGCGCTTGTCTCGCGCCAGCAACAACGTGCTCCAGTAGACCAAAGCACTCACATTCCTGCTTTGCTTGGTTGAGCTACTCTTCACGTCGATGGCGAGTACGTCTGAAAGGGGTAGCGCGACCCTCAAAGAATCCGCGCGGGCTGATTCGAACGATTGCTACAACCCTGACCTTTCGTCGTCACAATACTGCAAATGATGCAAGGGCTACTTGATAGCGTCTTGAAGCAATTTGTCCGCTAATTGAATAAAAATGACAAAGATCAAAAAAGCCAAACGCCGCGACAAAGACCAAACCAGAACAGATAACGCATAAACCAATGTTTCCATTATCCTTTTTAATGACCTTGTTTGAAACGTAACCAGTATCGTTTTTTTCTATATTTCCTAGTAACCGTTGGTATAGCTTAAAGGACGGACCGCAATCAGCGGGATACGGCATCTAACAATAAATGGTCAAGACTGTATGGCTTCCAACCTCAAGATTGATCTTCGCCAACTGAACAGCTTTCTTACCATTGCCAAGAGAGGTAGTTTCAGTCGTGCCTCGGAGGCGCTATTCATTGCACAACCGGCCTTAAGCCGCCAAATTAGATTGCTTGAAGAAGCCCTGGATGCTGAGCTGTTTGTTCGCCATGGGCGGGGTGTTTTGCTGACGACCGCGGGAGAAGTTCTTTATGAACGCGCCAAAGGCCTGCTTAAGGATACAGAACAGCTTCAAGCAGATGTGGCGGCAGTCTCTGGGACCGTAACCGGTCAGGTGAAGCTGGGATTGCTTCCAACGATCTCCAACGAATTGGCAACGATGATCGTCAAACAGTTCCGCACACTTTATCCA
>LUSG01000210.1 GCA_001629395.1 Gammaproteobacteria bacterium REDSEA-S15_B12
CCTGTGAACCGCCGAGAACATCTACCGCCGCAGAGACACCCTCAACCGATCCTGACAGTCGAAGGCTGAGGACACCTTGATAATAACAGGCGCCTGTCAACGGCAGCGGCCTGCCGGACACTTTATTCATTTTCTTTAATGCCTCCTCTTCGGTGAGCTCATAACACAAAGTCTTTTCGCTCTCCGGTAATGGATGCACTCTAATTGACACGTCAAGTATCACGCCGAGTGTCCCCATAGCACCCGTAGTCAAGCGCGACACGTCATAGCCCGCGACATTTTTGATGACCTGACCACCAAATCGAAGCTGGTCACCCCGCCCATTGATCAATCCAACACCCAACACGAAATCCCGAACAGCACCGAGGTATGGCCGACTGGGGCCGGACAACCCGCAAGCCACAGTCCCGCCAATGGTTGCCAACGAACCAAATAGCGGGGGATCAAAAGGCAGCATCTGCCGCTCATGCCTCAGCACCGCGGTTAGCTCAGTAAGCCGCGTCCCGGCGCGGACAGTGATGACGAGTTCGG
This sequence comes from Gammaproteobacteria bacterium REDSEA-S15_B12, assembly GCA_001629395.1. Taxonomy (GTDB): domain Bacteria; phylum Pseudomonadota; class Gammaproteobacteria; order Arenicellales; family UBA868; genus REDSEA-S09-B13. Next base: position 532 of record LUSG01000210.1, read on the forward strand.
TGGGATCATAAGCGATGATTCCCGTGTGATCACCGACTGCCAGAACCTCACCCTCAGGTTCCCGGCCATAGAACAGCTTGCTCGATCCACCGACAACCTGTAGCGAACGTTTAACCGACGAAGCTGCGCTGATGGACTCGACCAGCTCAGCAGATCTATCGTTCATCTGGATCATGTTTAAAAACGGTCTATGTCTGGGAAAGGGATACGACCGTCGTGAACATGCATCGCATTGAACTCAGCACAACGTGCCAAAGTTGGCACGGCCTTACCTGGATTGAGCAATCCACGGGGATCAAACGCCGCCTTTACACCGTGAAAGTGCTCGAGCTCACTGGCTTCGAACTGCACGCACATCTGGTCGATCTTCTCTAGACCGACACCATGTTCTCCAGTTATTGTTCCACCGACTTCTATACACAACTCTAGGATCTTTCCACCAAGCGCTTCTGTCCGCTCAAATTCGCCAGGTTGCGCCCCATCGTAAAGAATCAGTGGGTGCAAGTTGCCGTCCCCCGCGTGAAACACATTCGCGACCCGCAAACCATAGGTACTTGAGAGTTCGGCTATTCCCGCTAGCACACGGCCCAATTGCTGGCGAGGAATAGTGCCATCAATACAATAATAGTCTGGAGATATTCGTCCAACCGCAGGAAATGCATTCTTGCGACCCGACCAGAAACGCTGCCGTTCTTGCTCTGTAGTTGAGACCTGAATTTCAGTTGCGCCCTCAATCTCGAAAACGGACTTCGTCAGTTCAATCTGCCTGTCTACCTCGGCTTCAGTACCATCAACTTCGCAAATCAAGATTGCAGCAGCATCGCGTGGATAGCCCGCTTCAGAAAAGTCTTCGGCTGCTCGAATTGCCGGGTTATCCATCATTTCCAGTCCGGCAGGGATAACGCCTGCGGCGATCAGTTTTGCAACGCTATCTGCTGCCTTTTCGGCTTCACTACCCACTGTTATCTTTTCGCCATCAATCAGCACGACATCGAGACGGATGATGTTGTGAACCGTCAAACCATACTTAAGGCAATGCACCCCGCCCGAATTTTCGGCAACATTGCCGCCGATCGTGCAGGCAATCTGTGATGAAGGGTCCGGCGCATAGTAAAGCCCATAGGGCGCAGCCGCTTCCGAGATTGCAAGATTGCGGACACCGGGTTCAACCCGTGCTGTTCGGCCAACCGGATCAACGTCGATAATGCGACTGAACCGCGCCATGCTCAACAACAGCGCGTCACGCCTGGGGGTTGCACCACCCGACAGCCCGGTACCGGCGCCACGCGCGATTACAGGTACGCCTTGGGAATCACACAGGGAGAGAATTTGTTCGACCTGATCAAGCTGGTCCGGTATCGCTACGGCCAAGGGCAGTTCACGATAGCCGGTCAACCCATCACATTCATAGGGCCTTCGTTCTTCGTCACTGACCAGCAAGCCGTCAGCTGGCAGAATATCCCGCAGGGCTCTGAATAAGCGGGGACTCTGCCCGTTACCAGAGGTCGCGTTACCCACTTTTATACGCGTGGACAAACATGGCTCACAGTATGCCACAGGCCCGGATTTGTGATTGTTTGGGCTCGAATTTGGTCAGACCCATCACTTATCCCTGTGTATTCCGGAATGTGGGGCTATCAGATCTGAAACCAGCTTAATTTGTTGAGCCGGGGACGTGATCCAAAAAGTTGTTGAATAAAATCTGCGCCACATTTCGGAACTTGGCAAACAGCGGTTCAGCTTGCGCCTGCATACGCTCTAGTGAGTCGGGGCCCGACGTTCGGTCCAGCGCCTCGGAATACGCCGGAATCTGACCCCACTCAGGGATGGTCGACTCCTGAAGTTCTACGTGAAATTGAATACCCCAGGCGTTGCCACCGACTCGCATAGCCTGGCAACTGCAGGCTTCGGAACTGGCCAGCACACGGGCCCCGTCCGGCAGCGTCTTAACTTCGACCGAATGCCACTGGAGACATTGAATCTGCGGCGTAATACCTGCAAACAGAGGATCTGCGCGTCCATCATCAGTTAGCTCAACCCCAAGGATCCCAATCTCCGATTCAGCTAGCGGGGAACAGACGCCACCCAGTGCATCGGCCAGCAACTGGTGACCAAGACAAAATCCAAGGTAGGGTTTTTTCAGGTCGCAGACCCAATGCCGGATGGCCGCCTTTTCAGACACCAACCATGGATATTTATCTTCTTCCCAGACATCCATCGGACCGCCCATAACCCAAAGCGCGTCATAGGCTCCAAAATCAGGAATCCTCTCTCCTGCATCGAGCTCGACTGCATCCCAGTGAATTTCTGCCTCGTCCAGAAGCGTACGAAAAATCCCGGGATGCTCGCATTCGATATGTTGAAAAACAAGCAACTTCACCAGCCACCGCCAATCTTAGTGCTCATCGGACGCTACCTTCAACAGTCCAGCGTATGGTCACGTTCCCACTGACTAATTGCAGACGAGTAACTGCGCCAGTCCTGATATTTGAGTTTGGAATAGCTGTCCACTAATGCATCACCGAGACCTGAGCGCAGTAC
>LUSG01000211.1:0-4491 GCA_001629395.1 Gammaproteobacteria bacterium REDSEA-S15_B12
CATCATCACCATGCCGGGTCCCCCACCGTAAGGCCGGTCATCTACTCGACGATAACCATCGTCTGTAAATTCCCTCGGGTCCCACAGGGTCAACTCAAGCGAACCTGACTCCAGCGCTCGTCGAGTCATTCCCCAATAGCGTACTGCATCAAACATTCCGGGAAATATAGTGACCACATCGAGTCGCATCGTCCTGCCACCCTACCGGCTCCAACAAACGCCGGTCAGTAATCCTTTTCCCAATCGACCTGAATTCGACCTTTATCCAAATCGACCTCTGCCACCACTCCAGGTGTGTAGGGCACCAGTCGTTCCTGTTCTCCCTTCAGCACCAGTACATCGTTAGCGCCTGTCTCGAGCAGGCGATCTACCTTTCCTAGGTTCTCGCCACTCAAGTTGACAACCTCTAGGCCTTCGAGTTGATGCCAGTAATATTCTCCAGGCTCGAGTTCACTGAATCGATCTGACGTTACAGCAATATCCACATCCACCAGTTCCTTCGCCTGGGCTCGATCGTCATAGCCCTTCAGGTGACAGACAACACCCTTCTGGTGAAGACGACCTTCGACCACTGTTCGCGCTATCCAGCCCTGGTCCTGTTTCAACAACCACGTGTCGTATTGCAGAATGTCGCCAACCCGGCTGGAATAGTCTTGAACCCTTACCCAACCTTTGACTCCAAAGACACCTCGGACCCGGCCCACCACCACCGTGCCGTCCTGCTCATGGTTCACTGGGTTACACCGTACACCGGCGCGAGCGCCGGCAGTGCTCATATCAAGCAGCGGCTTTGCGCTTGACCTGTTTAAGAATATTTGCAACCCGTTCTGACGGCTGCGCACCCTGACTGATCCAGTAGTCTGCCCGCTCCGTATCGATGCGCAATGATTCTTCCGATTCAACAGCCATGGGGTTAAAAAACCCGATCCGCTCAATAAAGCGTCCGCTTGGCTGACGTCGCTGATCTGAGACTATGATCGAATAGAAAGGTCTTTTCTTCGATCCACCCCGAGCGAGCCGTATCTTAACCATACAGATTCTCCACTATCTACTTCAAAAACCGGCGGATTCTAACATAACTCCCCATCAACTACCCGGGAGGAAATCGAAAAATCAGCGGCCAAAAGGAGGCATTCCTGGCACGCCGCCTTTCATCTGGCCCATCATTTTGGCCAGACCCCCCTTTCCCTTTGCTTTTTTCATCATTTTCTGCATTTGCGTAAATTGCTTCAGCAGTCGATTAACGTCCTGTACCTGGGTGCCCGATCCCCCCGCAATCCGACGGCGCCTCGATCCTTTGATCAGCGCAGGAAACAGCCGCTCTCTGGCAGTCATCGAATTAATGATGGCAATAGTGCGACGGGTTTCGCGGTCATTAACGCGGTTCTTCACATGTTCCGGCAGATCCGTCATCCCAGGTAACTTGTCAAGCATCCCGGCCAGGCCTCCCATCTGCTCCATCTGAATCAACTGATCTTTAAAATCTTCAAAGTCGAAGCCCTTGCCTTTCTTGAGTTTGGCTGCAATTTTCTCAGCCTGCTTTCGGTCGACCTTTTGCTCGACCTCTTCAACCAAGGTCAGTACATCACCCATTCCCAGGATACGAGAGGCCACCCGATCTGGATGAAAGGCCTCCAGTGCCTCGACTTTTTCTCCTGTACCCAGAAACTTGATGGGTTTGCCTATGACTTCACGTATGGATAAAGCCGCACCGCCACGGGCATCGCCATCGGTTTTTGTCAGAACGACACCTGTAAGCTCGAGTGCCTGGTCAAATGCCCGCGCACTATTGACTGCATCTTGGCCGGTCATGCTGTCGGCCACGAACAGTGTTTCTACAGGTGATACCTCGGTATGGATCCGACTGATCTCCGTCATCATCTCATCATCCACATGCAAACGGCCGGCAGTATCAATGATCACTACATCGATAGCCTGCGTAGTTGCATAGGCAACAGCGTCGCGTGCGATCGCCAGAGCTTCGTTTCCATCACCAAAATAGACAACACCGACCTCCTCAGCCAATTTGCGCAGCTGTTCCATAGCCGCAGGTCGGTAAACATCGACGCTGCTAAGGAGTACATTCTTGTTCTCTCGATCTTTAAGCAAACGTGCCAACTTGGCGGCAGTCGTCGTTTTACCTGCTCCCTGAAGCCCCGCCATAAGCACCACCGCGGGTGGACGAACTGAGAGGTTTAGCGCATCATTTCGTGCACCCATTAACTCAACGAGTTCATCGTGAACCACTTTGATAACAGCTTGTCCAGGGGTGAGGCTCTCCAGCACTTTCTCTCCCACTGCCCGCTGCTGCACTCCCTCTAAAAAGGATCTAACCACCGGCAAAGCAACATCTGCTTCCAGCAGTGCCAGGCGGACTTCGCGCAGTGCCTGGCTGATGTTATCTTCCGACAGCCGGCCGCGACCACGCAGATCACGAAAGGTTTCTTTGAGACGATCCCCGAGCTGACTAAACATTAAACTCTGATCTCCTTGAGTGGTTAATTAATGATTCGAAGACTATTTCTGGATTCGGACTTCCTAAACCGCCCCTGCGATTCTACACTCTGTTCCCATTGCCACTCGATCTAATCCAGCGTCACACTGTATATATGACCAAGAGACAAGCAACTTGACTGATAGTCTGAATATTCTGGCAGTAATCGCCTATGTGGCCGCAACAGCGCTGACGGTTCGTTCGATGGGGCCGATCCAAACTCAGGGCGCGGCCGCATTAAAAACACTTCGCCTGGTCCTGGTCATAGGGCTTTTCCTGCATGGCAGTGCTCTGGCAACGGTCCTGGGCATCGGTAATTCTCCAAATCTCGCCCTGGGCACCACAGTGTCCAGTGTCGCTTGGCTCATCGTTATGCTGCTTCTGGTCAGCAGCCTTCGCGCACCACTCACTTCTCTTGGTATCCTGATTTTACCAACCGCCGTAATTGCTACATTAGTCGGGTGGCTCTACCCCGGCACATCGCATGCGCCGGCATTGGGCAGCCTTGCTGCAAAATCTCATTTGTTGATTGCCGGATTGTCCTATGGGTTATTGAGTCTTGCAGTTGCGCAGTCGATCCTGCTGTTTTTTTTAGATCGGTTAATCCGGAATAAGCATCCCGCAGGGTTCTGGCTGAGCCTCCCTCCGATGGAGACGATGGAAAAGATTCTGTTTCGACTGGTCGTCAGTGGCTTCACCCTACTTACAGTCACTCTTATCAGTGGTATGGTGTTTTCTGATCGCTTGTTTGGACAACCGTTCGTACTAAATCATCACGTCACACTGGCCGTTCTAGCCTGGCTGAGCTTTGCCGTACTGCTTGGTGGGCACCGACTCTTCGGCTGGCGCGGTCGCACGGCGGTTAACTGGACTCTGGCAAGTTTTGTTGTTCTGGCGCTGGGTTATTTCGGAACCCGCTTCATACTCGAAGTCTTGTTAGCTAACTGAACATCTTTTCTCATGTCTGATGGCGCTCAAACATCCCCGCGGGCTGTACAGCCGAGCGACATTCACCGATTCTGGTTCCAGGACTGCCTGACGCACCCACAAGAACTTGAAAATCGCAAAGCCGACTGGTTTGGCGGCAGCAAGTCGTTCGATGACACGATCCGGCGGACCTACAGCGATCTACCTGACCGTGCCCTTAACAACGAGTTCGACCACTGGCAAAGCGACCCCCTGTTGGCCACCGCCCTCATTCTTATCCTCGACCAGTTTCCACGAAATATGTATCGCGGAACAGCACGCTCATTTGCTTATGACGAGAAAGCCAGACAAGCGGCAAAGACTGCCATAGATCTCGGTATAGACGGCAAAGTTCACCCACTGGAAGCAACCTTTATTTATCTGCCGTTTGAACACTCCGAAGATCCCAACGACCAGGTGGCTTCGGTTGGACTTTTTGAGCGATTGGCTCAGAATGCGCCGACTGAGTTCAGGGAATATTTGGAATCTGCTGCCGAGTATGCACGTAAACATCAGGATGTTCTTGCCAAATTCGGCCGGTTTCCCCACCGGAACCAGGCACTGGGGCGCTCGACGACGGCCGCCGAAAAGGCGTATCTGGACAGCGGCGGGGAGACTTTCGGGGTGCCCCAACACGAATCAGCCTAGATTAAGACCGGCCTAAACAAAAGGATCGCGTAACAGCAGCAGACGCATGAGTGCCGCAACAAAAATCTTCCTCTGCCTGATCACAATCCTCGCCGGCCAGACCTTTGTTCCGTGGTCTGCGAACGCCAGTGAGCGTTTTATCGTGGTTGCCTCCACGACGTCTACCGAAAATTCTGGTCTCTACAACTTCGTACTACCGCGCTTTAGTGAACAAACCGGTATTGAAGTTCGGGTCGTTGCGGTGGGTACGGGCCAGGCCTTGCATATCGCTCAAAACGGCGACGCGGATGTCCTTCTCGTGCACCACCGTCCCTCGGAAGACCAGTTTGTTTCACAAGGATATGGCGTGACCCGCTATGATCTGATGTACAACGACTATATTC
>LUSG01000211.1:4506-6217 GCA_001629395.1 Gammaproteobacteria bacterium REDSEA-S15_B12
AGTAAGAGCTTATTTATTTCCCGGGGAGACGACAGTGGTACCCATAAAAAGGAACTCGAACTCTGGAACCAGAGCGGCATTGATACCACTAAAGCAGGCAACGGCTGGTACCAGGAAACAGGCCGCGGCATGGGGGGTACTTTGAATATGGCGAGTGCGCTGGACGCTTACACACTGAGTGACCGTGCAACCTGGCTCAAATTCGGCAACAAAGGACGGCTCGATATACTCTTTCAGAGTGACCCGCCGCTGTTTAACCCATATGGCATCATTCTCGTAAATCCCGACAAACATCCCCACATCAAGACCCGCGACGGCCAGACTTTTATCGAGTGGATGCTCTCAGAGACCGGACAGACACTGATTGCTGACTACCGAATCCTGGGCCAGCAGGCATTCTTCCCAACTGCTAAACCGTAGATTCTACAATTGACATTCAACTGTCGATCACACCTCACTCATCAGATGTTCCGACGATTCGAGCCAGATCGGATCGATGTCGACACCCCAGCCCGGCTTATCCGTCACCTCCACCTGGCCGTTGTCAACAGAAAACGGTGACTCGATAAACAAACCATCCTGCCAGGGGTAATATTCCGGACCTTCAATCGAAAACTCGAGATACTTTCCCGCATTCTCGATAGCCCGCAAAAGGTGCATGGTGAACAGCGTTACCATAGATAGATTCGCACAATGCGGTGTACAAGGCATCCCGACTGCTGCTGCCATGTGTGCAACTTCCATGGTGCGCACCATGCCCCCCAAATAACACACATCGGGCTGTACGATATCAACAGCACGCATGTCGATCATTCTCCGCCAGGTCGGTATTTCGCAGTCCTGCTCACCGCCTGTCACATCCAGGCTAAGCGCCTGCGTGACCGCCTGCGTCTGCTCCAACTCCCAGTATGGGCAGGGTTCTTCAAAATGCTCGACGCCGTACTGCTCGAGCATCTTCCCCACTTCAATCGCTCTGGCGGGGGAAAACCCACTGTTGGCATCAACCAGTAATGCGACATCGTCACCCAGTCCTTTCCTAACCGCCGGCACGATTGCTTCGGTCCGACCCGGCCATTCATCGATGTCCGCCCCACATTCAGCACCCACTCTGAACTTAAAGGCTGTATATCCAAATTCCTGTCGTAATCTACAAAGCCGTTCGGCCTCAGCTTCTGGCTTGATGTCACGCCGCATGCTTGAGCCATAAACACGTAACTTTCCAGGTGACCCTCCCAATAACTCGCACACGCTCTTTCCCTGGTTACGCCCACCCAAGTCCCACAATGCGGTATCAAGCCCTGCCAATGCCCGGCGCAGATAGGAGCCTGGAAACTTGTGCTCTCTGAGCGGAATGAGATCCACCAGTGTTTGGATGCCGGTACACGGTTCGCCCAACACCCAGGGCGCGATCTGCCGGTGAACAATCCGTGCCGTAATATCGGCATTGTAAGGCGCGACCTGACCCCAGCCGTAAGCACCATCCTCAGTTGTGACCTTGACGAAGGCTAGATATTCGCGACTGAACGTTTCTATGCGTGTAATTTTGACGCTCGACATAGCTAAACCTGTTGCAAGAAAGACAGCCTTTCAGGAATTAAAGACAATCACGTTACGCAGGGCCTGACCCTCTTTTACTGCCGTTATTGCATCATTGATCCCTTCCAGGGAATAACACTCTGACACCAGTTCGTCGAGTTTCAAACTGCCGTCC
>LUSG01000212.1 GCA_001629395.1 Gammaproteobacteria bacterium REDSEA-S15_B12
GTCTGTGTACTGTGCACTCGGCATGTTTTCGTCTCTGAACATACCCTGCCGCCGGGCATAGGCTTCAACCAGCACGACATCCGACTCAGGCCTTCCTGTCAGTCTCAGGTAGTTCAGCGTTCCAGAGTCAATCGGGAAAATGCCGCAGGTTGCCCCGTATTCCGGTGCCATGTTCGCGATCGTCGCCTGGTCAGCCAGGGATAAATAATCGAGTCCCGAGCCGTAGAATTCAACAAACTTCCCAACCACACCATGTTGGCGTAGTTTTTCCACCACTGTCAGCACGAGGTCAGTGGCCGTGGCTCCTTCAAGCAGTTGTCCTTGCAGTTCAAACCCCACAACTTGAGGTATCAGCATACTGATGGGCTGGCCCAACATGGCCGCTTCGGCCTCAATACCACCGACCCCCCACCCCAGAACACCAAGTCCATTGACCATGGTGGTATGCGAGTCGGTACCCACGACCGTGTCGGGATAGGCCTGAAGCACACCGCCCACCTTTCGACTGAATACCACGCGAGCCAAGTACTCGATGTTAACTTGATGAACAATTCCCGTTGCCGGTGGTACGAGGCTGAAATTACTGAACGCCTGCTGACCCCATCTCAAGAAAGAATACCGTTCGCGGTTACGACTGTATTCAAGCTCCGCGTTGAGATCCAGGGACTGAGTTGACCCAAAATGGTCCACCATGACCGAGTGATCTATTACCATGTCAGCCGGCGACAATGGGTTAATACGATCGGGATCACCGCCAAGTTCCGTCATAGCCTCACGCATGGCAGCCAGATCTACGACTGAAGGCACACCGGTTAAATCCTGCATCAATACCCTGGCAGGGGTATAAGCGATTTCAGATACGGCACCTGCCTGGGGATCCCATCCAGCCAGGCTGCGAATATCCTCTGCACTGACGCTGGAGTCGTCTTCGTTACGGAGCAGATTTTCCAGCAGAATCTTCAGCGAGTAAGGCAGACGTGCAATGTCATACTCATCGTTAAGCACATCGAGTGCCCGGATCTCGTAGGATTCGCCTCCGACATCGAGTGTTTCACGTGAACCGAACGTGTCTTTCATCATATCTCCTGGCAATAGGATTAACTATGGTGTAGTCCTGGCTGGGCGAACTGCCCTCGCACTATGGCGGCACAGGGTAGATTGTATCTTAGCGCTGAATCTTTTTGCCCGGCATCAACTTATTCAGATTTCTCCAATAACAGCAGGAAAGCGATCTCATCCAGAACTGGGATACCCAGTTCTTGCGCCCTGACCAGCTTTGATCCCGGATCAGAGCCGGCAACCAAAAAATCCGTCTTTCCTGAAACGCTTGCAGTAACCCGGGCACCGTGACTAATCAGACGTTGTTTCGCATCATCGCGTGTGAGGTGATCCAGCCCCCCTGTCAAGACAAATGTTTTACCGGCCAGTTTGCGGCTCGTTGTTGAAGTCTGTTTGTCTGGCCAGGTAACACCGACTGCCAGAAGTCGATCAAGCACCTGCTGATTATCAGTCTGAGACAAAAACCGCAACACCCCTTCGGCAACGACAGGACCAATATCTGGTACTTCCTCGAGTTGCGACTGATCTGCAACTCGAAGCCTATCGAGGGTTGAAAAGTGTTCGGCCAATGTATTGGCTGTCGCTTCACCAACCTGCGGTATCCCGAGTGCAAACAGGAACCTCCCTAAACTTGTATTTCGGCAACGATCTATCGCATGGAGCAGATTACGGGCTGATTTCTCACCCATCCGTTCAAGGCCCGACAGAACCTCAAGATCCAGATCGAACAAATCAGCCACATCGCGAACATGTCCTGTCTCAACAAGCTGATCTACAAGCTTACTGCCAAGACCTTCAATATCCATAGCCCGCCGGGATGCAAAGTGCTTAATGGATTCTTTCAACTGGGCACTACAGAACAGGCCACCGCTACAGCGAAGGACAACTTGATCGACATCGCCAACAATATCTGAACCGCATATGGGACACCGCTTTGGGAAGCGAAATGACCGAGTACCATCTATACGACGGCCCAGTACGACTGAGACCACTTCGGGAATCACATCACCTGCCCGGCGAACAACCACAGTGTCACCTATTCTGACATCTAGCCTCCTGATTTCAGAAGCATTGTGAAGGGTCGCATTTGAAACGGTTACACCGCCAACAAATACAGGCTGAAGGCGTGCCACTGGCGTAACCGCACCCGTTCGCCCAACCTGAACCTCGATACTTTGAACGACCGTTAGCTCCTCCTGTGCGGGGAACTTATGTGCCAGTGCCCAACGGGGTGCTCTGGCAATAAAGCCGAGCTGATTCTGAGCTGCAAAACTATCAACTTTGTACACAACACCGTCTATGTCATAAGCCAGCTTCTCCCTTATGACAAGAATTTTCTCGTAATATTCCATACACCCTGCGGCCCCGCTGACAGTACTCACCCGTGGATTCACCGGGATACCCCAATGGCGTAGGGCGTACAGCACCTGGCTCTGTGATTCAGGAGATGCACCGGCATTGACCAATCCAACACCATAACCGTAGAACGCTAAAGGGCGGCTGGCTGTAATTCTGGGATCCAGCTGTCGTAAACTGCCGGCAGCCGCATTCCGGGGATTAACATAGAGTTTGCTGCCACTACGACGTTGCACGTCATTGAGTCGCGTAAAACCTGCGTGAGGCATGTAGACCTCACCACGAACTTCCAGCTGATCAGGATAATCTTCGCCTACCAGATGCAGTGGAATCGAACGGATTGTGCGGGCATTGTGGGTTACATCTTCTCCTCGGTTTCCATCCCCTCGCGTCGCAGCACGCACCAGCTCGCCATCGTCATAATGAAGGCTAATCGCTAATCCATCGAGTTTAGGCTCAGCAACATAGTCCACAACATCCGATCCAAGAGCCTCTCGGCACCTGCGATCAAATTCAATGACTTCATCTTGCGCAAACGCGTTACTCAGGGAGAGCATGGGTATCGCATGCTCCACCTCGTCGAGATTCTGAACAGGTGCACTGCCAACTCGTTTGGTAGGTGAATCGCTTGCTGCCAGCTCGGGATTACGTACCTCAAGCTCAATCAGTTCACGATACAGGCGATCATATTCAGCATCGGGTATTTCCGGGGCATCCAGAACATAATAACGGTGATCATGATACCGAATCTGACCGTACAGCTTGTCTATCTCGGCTCTGGAACCTTTCTTCATATCAATCCTAGAACAGGCGCAATGCCTCCTCCCCTCCTGGTGCCACACCCAGCCTTTTCATAGACTCTCCAACACCATTGACCTGACGCTGTATAAGCGCTAAATGAGCGGGTGACAACCGCCCGCTGTCAGGATCAACCAGGCTGCCATTGAGTTCACTGGCCAGGTATTCGGCTACTGACAGCATTTCACCGAAGGACCTTGAAGGTTCGGTACATCGTGGGATACTCATAAACATTGTCATACCCCTGAATGAACCCTCAATCAGGTCTGTATGGGAAAAATACCCCGGCTGGTACCGGTTTGCCAAACTGAACTGGCTGCTTCCAGTTTTCGGGTCGTAATAATGAAAGATGTTCTGATCACCAAGTCGCATACCCGACCTGTGCATCACCCGTTCTATATCCTTACCCGAAAAACTGGTATCACCGATTGGCTCTATATTCACTATTGCCAGCATATCGTAGGCTTTACAAAATCGGTCCAGCCGTCGTGCGTGAGGCAGTGCTTCTTCAATTGAACTGTCGAGTTGGCAACGCCGGTGAAGCCCTTCCGCAAGTGCAAATATAAGGCTGTTAAATCGTGTCAATTCGGTTTCTTCTACTGGGCCGGCGTGGTCAGCCAGCTGAAGACTCACAATGAGATCTGTAAACAGCTCATCGCTACCCGCCTGTTCAAGATCCAGCCAAACCCTTCCGGGGTGACTGCGACCATGCACCGCCCGTGGATGTTCAAGGTTAATTTCATACTCTCTATACAATGATAAGACGCTATCCCGGCCAACTAACTCATCTCCTGAAAGTCTTGCCCAGTAATCGATACGCAGCGGCCCTGAACCGACACCATCCTCTGGTAGCAATCCAGCAATATCTCGGGTCCTGTGATAGTCAGCTCCACGCCTTCGGTCTGGAACTGGTTGCCCGGGCACAGGCGACACATCGATCCCGGAGACAGGCTGCTCTCCCAGTTCAAAGTCTGCCGCTGACACCAGAGATG
>LUSG01000213.1 GCA_001629395.1 Gammaproteobacteria bacterium REDSEA-S15_B12
CTGTCCTGCAGTACGGACCTGAAACGGTCTGTACTGCAGTTGCGGAGTGTCAGTTTCATGCAGAATCTATCTTCACTCGACAGGGAAGGGGGCCATAGTGTTTGAACTGTTTGTCAACGCAGTTGTGGCCGGAGTCTTGTTGGGTGGGTTTTATGCGGCAGTAGCACTAGGCCTGTCCATTGTTTTTGGCCGGTTAGATATTGTTAATATTGCTCATCCCGCTTTCGTAATCATTGGTTCGTACGTCGCGTTCATTATGAATGAACGCTACATGCTTGATCCTATTTTGAGTAGCCTGATTTTTCTCCCGTTGTTTTTTCTGCTGGGAGTCGGCATGTACCGAATGTATTACGTCTGTTTTGAACGGACTGGGCAGGAAAGTCTGAGTGGTCTCGCCTATTTCTTTGGGATCATGTTTATCATCGAGGTTCTACTGATCCTTTATTACGGTGTTGACTATCGGAATGTTCAGGCACCCTATATTGGTGAGACGCTGTTTCTAGGATTTCTGGGCCTACCCTATCGAATGTTAGTGCCTTTCATTGCTGCGGCAATTCTAACAGGCGTGGTTTATCTCTACCTGTCAAAAACGTTTTTAGGCCGTGCGATACTGGCTGTGTCGCAAGATCGTCTGGCACTCCAGCTGATGGGAGCTGATCCGGTGAAGGTCAAGCAATGGGCATTTGGAATTGGCATTGCAACGGCCGCGGTAGCGGGCGCGCTTCTGATTATTATTCAGCCAATCGAACCTTCGGTGGGACGACTTTATATCGGAAGAGTATTTGCAATCGTGATTCTTGGAGGCATGGGCTCCATCAGTGGAACTTTTTTTGCTGCCTTAATTATTGGTATTGCTGAAAGCTTAGTCGCAACGTTTGTCGGTCCTTCTTGGGCACCTGCGGTTGCTTTTGGGCTACTGTTGGTGACCCTGGCTGTTCGACCTCAGGGATTGTTCGGTAGAGCAGGATGAAACTGAACCGTTTTTGGGTGGGAATCGTAGTGGTGTTGTTGGCGGGGCTTGCTTTTACAAAGATCGCGGATAACGAATTCTACTTTTACGCGATTTATGCTGTGCTGCAGTTGATGGTGATGGGGATTGCGTGGAATATTCTTGTGGGTGGAGCAGGCGGTTACTATTTTCTGATTCCCGAAGAAATACCGTTTTTCGATAGCTATGTTGAATGGCTATTCATTGTGATCCTGATTATTACACTGTTCGCTATCGTCGTGTCACGATACTTGAATTCTTCCCGAATTGGGCAGGGTCTTGCAGCAATTCGAGACGATGAGTTAGCTGCCGAATGTATGGGTGTGCCGACACTAAAACTTAAGCTCATCTCAACAACCGTAATGGGGGCCCTTATGGGTATGGCAGGGGCACCGTTCCCCTATTTCATTACATTTGTTGAACCGGTTTCCACGTTCAGTTTATTGATCGCAGTCAATGCGATTGCTGTACCGATGATCGGTGGCACCATGACTTGGGTGGGACCGATTGTGGGTGCGATTGTTCTGGGTTCTATTCAGGAAATAGTCACCGTTAGCATTTCGTCAGAACTGAACATGTTGATTGTAGGTGTTGTATTGGTTGGGTTTATTACGCTTGCGCCGCAAGGTATTACCGGAGTGTATCGAGACTTTAGAGACAAGAGGCGTCGGCGTAATGAGTGAAGAAATCCTTTCTGTTAAAGATCTGACAAAGCGATTTGGTGGTTTCACCGCTTTGGACGCGGTGAATGTTTCGCTGTCGGGTCGTGAGCGGCTCGGTTTAATCGGACCAAACGGATCGGGCAAAACCACTTTGATTAACTGTATTTCGGGGGCCCTTGTTAATGAACAGGGTTCGGTAAGTTTCAAGGGCCAGGAAGTCACGGGCCTGAAAGCCAGCAAACGAGCACGCCTAGGAATTATCCGCAGTTTTCAAATTCCGCGACCATTCCGAAGCATGTCGATTATAGAAAACCTGCTTATTCCAATGGAATATGCTGCTTCGGAACGGAAAGAACATGGGCAACTTCGTGACCAAGCAATGGAATTTCTGGAACTCGTCGGCTTAAATGGCCGAGCGGATGAGAATTCGTCAAATCTGACACAAATCGATCTTCGTCGGCTTGAACTCGCCCGTGCTCTGTCAGCAAAACCTTCACTGCTGCTGTCGGATGAGTCAATGGCCGGCCTCTCGAGTTCAGAGGTCGATGAAATTTTAGATGTTCTGCTTGCGTTGAACGAACGCGGCGTTGCGGTCATCATGATAGAGCACATCATGCGGGCTGTGATGAAATTCTCGGAACGCATCGTCGTTCTTGATGCCGGTAAAAAGATAGCCGACGGCTCTCCGGATGAAATTGTGAATAATCCAGATGTTGAAAGGGCATACCTTGGTGAATAATCTGACTCTCACAAATATTGATGGTGGCTACGGTTCTGTCCGAGTGCTTCACCAGCTGTCGATTACCGTAGGTTTTGGCGAGACCGTGGTACTGCTGGGTTCTAACGGTAATGGCAAGAGTACTCTGATGAAGTGCATTACAGGACTGGTACGTCCCGACAGTGGTGAGATTGTTCTGGAGATCGACGGGGAGCGCACTGACCTGGTCGGAAAGACGCCTGAGGAAGTTGTTACGGCCGGTATTTCAATGGTGCCAGAAGGTAGAAGATTGTTTCCGGCACTGCCTGTTGAAGAAAATCTCTATCTTGGTGCTTATCGTAAGCAAGCACGCGACAAAATTGTTGACAACCTGGAGTTTGTCTACGAGACGTTTCCGCGTCTGCAGGAGCGTCGAAACCTCGGAATTGGCTGACAATGAGATGATCAAGCAATACTACTTGGGTGTATAGAAATCAGACATCTCTCCTAGCGTAAAAAGAATCTCATTCCCCGGCACCTGCACTCAGGGCGGTGATTAGACGTAGGATTTATTGGTGGCGCTGCAGCTATAGTATGCCGAGAGCTTCCAGAACTTTTTGTGGTGTCACTGGGACAGCAGTAACCCGCGCATTAAAGGGTGTCAATGCGTCGTTGAGTGCGTTCATCACGGCGGCAGGTGCTCCTGCAGTCCCCGCCTCACCTGCTCCTTTAGCCCCCAGTTCCGAAGATCCGGTCATTGAAACTACGTGCGCACAGTCAATGTCCGGCAGTTCCGCAGCCATAGGCACGAGATAATCAGCCATCGTGCCGTTCTGCAATTGGCCCTCTGTGTCATAAATGCAGTGCTCGAATAGGGCAGCACCCAAGCCTTGCACGATGCCACCGCGAATCTGTTCGTCTACGAGCTGAGGGTTGATCACGGTCCCGCAATCCTCTACGCACCAATGCTTTAACAATTTGATTAATCCCGTTTCGATGTCGACTTCAAGATAGGAAGCCTGAATCCCATTTGTAAAAGCAAATGGATAGTCGCGGGGCACGTAGTGTCGGGTAACGACCAGTTCCGATTGGAAATCTTCTGGAAAGGTATCCGGGCGGTAGTAAGCGACTCGGGCCACTTCATCGAGGGTGGTCAGTACATTTCCGTCTACGCTGTCTACGACGTTGCCATTCTGAATATCAAGGGTATCGACTTCGGTCTGTAAGATTACCGAAGCAACATCTAGGATGTTATCCCGGAGGACTCGCCCAGCTTGGCCAGCAGCCTCGCCGGCAATGCCACAGCCGCGAGATGCCCACGTACCACCACCATAAGGTGTAACTTTCGGTACCTTGTCCCTGCTCGGTGACGCCAGTTGCGCAGAATACGTTACCTTTGGCATCTAATCGCAAGGTGCAACCGTCCTGTGCTGAAATTGCAGCACCACCAACGCCATAGAACATTGGACTGGGGTTGGTGACCTCAATAAAGGTAGCTAGCCCAATGCCACGATAGACGCCGCGCTTTTGTAGGTCTGCTTGTTCCTGACGAAGTGAATCATAGTCCATCATATCCAGGAGTTTGTCGAGGCTTTGATGGTGAGAAAGATTTTCGAATGCCATCCCGGTTACTGATTTGCAGGGATAACCGTCGTCAGGGTAGAGATTGAGCCTTCGGATTTCTACCGGATCCATCCGGAGTTGGCGAGCTGCTTCGTCGATAAGCCCTTCAGCGATCATACAGGCGACAGGGTGTCCGACTGCACGATACTGGCACATCACATTCTTGTTCTGGAATACAACTTTAGTCGTCGCACGGTAGTTTTCAATCTGATATGCACCGCCGGTCAGGTTCACTATCTGGTTAGCCTCGATTCCACTGGTGCGTGGATACATCGAATAGGGCCCGATGCCCGTCAGATCGTCAAAATCGAGAGCTTGAATTGTCCCGTCCTTGGACACGGCCATGCGGGCCTTGACCAAATGATCTCGAGCATGGATATCAGTTACAAACGACTCAAGACGGTCAGCAATAAACTTGATGGGCCTTTGAAACATTCGGCTGAGTGCAACGGTGGCAAATTCGTCTGCGTAGACGTGTACCTTAATACCGAAGGATCCCCCAACATCTTTTGTGACAACACGAACGTCACCTTCATCCAGACCCAAGTGTTTAGCAAATACGTTCTGCATCATATGTGGTGCTTGTGTTGACTGATACACGGTCAGTTTGTTCTCGCCAGGTTGATAGTCGGCAACAATCGATCTAGGTTCGACCGTGACACCTGTGTGCCGCCCAATATCAAATGTTTCTTCAACTACAACGGCTGCTGTTTCAAATGCTTGATCCACGTCACCCGCAGCGAAATTCCGTTCCCAGCACAAATTGTTCTCAAGTGAGTCGTGAATGACGGGTGTATCCGGATCTAGGGCTGCCTGAGCATCAGCTACAATCGGCAATTCTTGCCACTGGATTTTGACTGCCTCAGCTGCGTCCTCACCTTCAGCACGGGTTTTGGCCAGTATCGCGACTACGGCCTCTCCCTGCCAACAGGCTTTTTCAACGGCTATTGCATACTGAGGTGGTGAAACAATTCCTTGCAGGTGTTTAAGAACACCAACCCACGGTTTATGGCGTTCGGCAAGCTGAGCGCCGGTGACAACCGCAATGACACCCGGATAGGTCTGTGCTGCAGCGGTATCAATATTGAGAATTTGGGCGTGTGCGTACGGGCTTCGGACAAACACCACATGCAGCATACGTGGCAGCACAATGTCGTCTACGAATTTGCCGCGACCCTCAAGCAGACGCTTCGCATTGGGTCTGGGAACACTTCGACCAATATAGCTGTTGGGACGGTCCAGTACCCAGCGATCTCTGGAGTGAGTAGTCATGTCTGGCTTTTTTCCTGATTGGACCGTAGGACGGATTCAATCGCATCCACGATTGCATGGTACCCTGTGCAACGGCAGTAATTTCCAGAGAGATAGGTCCGAATCTGTTCTCGATCAGCGTCCGGTTGGGTTTCGATCAATTCAGCGGCGGTTAATAGAATACCCGGGGTACAAAATCCGCACTGTAGGCTATTGCGCGCATGGAATGCGG
>LUSG01000214.1 GCA_001629395.1 Gammaproteobacteria bacterium REDSEA-S15_B12
GATTCAGTAGCCCGGCAAACAGAACAGGTACCAGTCGAATTTCCAGATTATTGGGTAGTCTACCGAAGTGCTTAAATTGCAGATAAGAAAATGGCGAGATGAAGTCGAAATACCACTCGGCCGAATGAGTCATAACCAGTACCAGGATTTTGTGTTGCCCAAGACAATTCTATATTCTTTGTTGGATTGATCCAGTGTGGAATGTTGATCCAGCTTTTGTGAGGTTTCTTTAGAGTGAACGGTGTCGATTTTCATTTATCCGGTTTGATCAGGTAAGGCCGACAATGCCAGCGCAGTCCATTAATACTTTTGATCAGATCATCCGGGATAACACGCAGAGGATTCCGGATAGGATCGCGTCCCGATTTGACGGGAGTGTCGTCACATATGGAGCGCTGGCCCTGCAGTTGAATAGAATTGTCAATGCCCTAAGTGGGCTCGGTCTTGCCAAAGGTGACCGAATTGCTTTCCTGTCTCGCAACAGTCACATCTATATCGAGGGTATCCTGGCAGCAGCCAGAGGCGGCTTTGTACTGACCACGCTCAACTTCCTGCTTAAGCCTGATGAGTTGTCTTACATTCTGCGGCACTGTGGCGCGCAGATTATTTTTTTCCAGCCGGAGTTTGCAGAAGCTGTTGATGCGATTCGGCCAAGTTGTCCTGAGCTTAAGTACTTTATTTCTCTGGGCGACCCGGTAGATTTTGCTTGGGACTACAGCACGTTTCTTGCTGACGCGACCGACGAGGAGTCGCCGGTGGTGGTTGACGAAGACGATCTGCTGTTACTGGTGTATACGAGCGGCACTACGGGGCAGCCAAAAGGTGTGATGCTTAATCACCGAAACGTCTGTACGAACGTGATCGATTCGGCCCGTGGTGCCCAGCTCAGCGATGACACGGTGAATCTTAATGTCTGTCCACTGTATCACGTTGCCGCCATTGTTTTTCAGACACTCACAACCTACTACCTCGCTGGTACCAGCGTTACACTGGATCGATTCGATCCAATGAAGGTATTGGAAACTATTGAGCGTGAAAAGATTACCTATCTGTTTCTTGTGCCGACGATGCTGTTTCGGATGCTGGAGGTACCCAACGCCGATAGTTACGATCTATCCAGCCTGTGGCGAGTCGGTTACGGTGCAGCACCTATGCCGTTAGACCGATTAAAGAGAGCCATTACGCTTTTTGGGTCGACTCTATTTCAGGGATACGGTCTGACAGAAAGTACAGCCAACATCGTCATACTGAGACCTGAAATTCATGATCTCAGCACGCCTGCACCAGATCTGGAACGGCTTAAATCCTGTGGTCGTGCTCATTCGGGCCATGAACTTTCCATCATGGATGACAGCGGTGTTGAAGTGCCTTACAGAGAAATCGGTGAGATTTGTGTTCGAAGTGATAGTGTGATGGTCGGTTACTGGAGAGATCCGGAGAACACTGCCAAGGCAATTCGTGACGGTTGGTTACGCACAGGTGACATGGCTTATATGGACGAGGAACGATATATTTTTATTGTTGGTCGAAAGAACGACATGATCAAACGGGGTGGTGAAAAAATCTACCCGCAGGAGATCGAGGAGATTCTTTTCGATCATCCCGCGGTGTTGGAAGCCGCTGTTTGTGGTGTCGCTGATCCAGACTGGGGCGAAAGCCCCAGGGCGTACATCGTGATACGCCCGGGTCATCAGGTATCCGATAAAGACCTATTGGCCTACTGCGTCGATCGACTGCCGACATTCAAGTGTCCCCAAGACGTTGTGTTTCTACCCGAGTTGCCCAAGACATCATCGGGCAAGATCACGCGCACAGAACTTCAACAGCCGAAAGTCAGTTCCAGTAACTGAACGATGGCCAGTCGTCAGCAGCACCTGCCGTAACACATGACACTTTTCCAGAGTACGGCCATTGGCCCGCTTACGCTTCGGAATCGGATCGTGATGCCGCCCATGGCAACGTTGTACGGCGCGCCCGACGGGAGCGTGTCATCCAAACTCTTCGAATACTACAGTCGGCGAGCCCGTGGGGGCGTTGGGCTCATCATCGTCGAGAACACAGCTGTGACTCCGAGATCGGCTAATTATCCAAACACGCTTGAGATTCATCATGCGGGGTATGAGGAAGGCCTTACGCGGTTGGCGGCAGGTATCAAAAGCACTGGTGCAGGAGCTGCGATACAGTTGTTTCATCCGGGTCGACAGATGCATCCGAAATATACGGGCAATTCGTTGGTGGCTCCATCCGCGATCCCTTGCCCGGTGATGAAAGCTGTACCTTCAGTATTAAGCGCTACAGAAATACGCCGGTTGGTTGCTGATTTTGTCGCAGGTGCAGTTCGGGCCAAGCGGGTTGGTTTCGATGCGGTCGAGATTCACGCCGCTCATGGCTATCTCGGGGCACAGTTTCTCTCACCACTGTCCAATCACCGGACAGATGTCTATGGCGGTAGCAGCGAACGTCGGGCCCGGTTTGTTCTAGAAATTGGCAGTGGCATTCGCGAAGCGGTCGGTGATGCCTTCCCGGTTCTATTGCGTTTTTCAGCGGACGAAAAACTCGAGGGTGGTCTGACCCTAGATGCGGCACGACGCCTGGTCCCGCTGTTTGAGAGGGCGGGATTTTCTGCATTACACGTGTCCGCTGGGTGTTATTCAAGTATGGAATGGATCGTGCAGCCCTACCTGCAGGAGCATGCGTGCCTTGGTGACCTGGCTAGGGCCATTCGTCAGGCGTCTGCCCTTCCTGTGATTGCGGTAGGTCGTATCGTGGATTTGGATGCAGCCGAGCGCCTCCTCCAAGATGGGTCTGCAGATCTGGTATCCATGGGACGAGCCTTGATTGCAGACCCTGACCTACCGCGTAAAGCGGCAGAGAAGAACGCCTCGGCAATACGACCGTGCCTGGGTTGCAATGTCTGCATTCAGTTTGTTGGTGTCAAACAGACGCGCTGTGCTGTCAATCCGGAAATGGGTGAGGAAACGACCCAGGCACCGGACCCGGAACCGGGCCATATCGTGGTGATCGGCGGTGGACCAGCAGGTCTGGAAGCCGCGCTCACAGCCGCTGATCGCGGTCGGCAGGTGACATTACTCGAGCGCGAAACTACTCTGGGGGGACAACTCAAGCTGGCAGCCGGTTTTGCGTCCAAGCCGCATTTTCAACGATTGTTGGACTACTACTTAGAACAAGTCGATCGTGCGGAAATCCAGATTCATTTGGACACGGTAGTGAATCTGGATCTGGTCCGGTCACTCCAGCCGGACAGCCTGATTGTGGCGACCGGGGGCGTACCAAGGCCGTTGATTCTGGACGGCAGCACACCGCACGGGCATGTGGTTCAGGCGACTGAAATTCTTGCCACACGTGAGTCGCTGACCGGTGAAGTGGTGGTTGTCGGTGGCGGACTTATCGGCCTGGATGTTGCTGAGGTTCTGTCAACGACCGCTGATCGGATAACCATCATCGAGAAGGGATCGCGGGCCGGCAGTGCATTGGAATGGAATCTGTGCAAAATGCGCCTGGCGTCGCTCCGGAACTACGGTGTGGACATTATGTTGCGGTCACAGCTGATACGCTGTGAGGGATCGGCTGTTAAGGTTTGTAACTCATCGGGAGACGAGCAACGAATACAGGCTGATGTCTTGGTTCTTGCCCTGGGGTCAGTCCCCGCAAACCCACTGCCTCAGTTGACGGGGGCATTGTCCTGCCCACAAACGTTTATCGGTGACTGTCGAAACCCGGCCGGACTCACCGAGGCACTGGGTCAGGGCCGGTTGGCCGGGCGGATGAGCATCGGCCACAACGCTTAATCTGATTTCAGAACGATTCGAAAACTGACCAGATCGCCTGTTCAGGTGGTCAAAACCGCCAGAGACGACGATCCGTACATGTCTAAACCCATCATCGTCCAGCGCCTGGCGTACGTTGCGGACCAGCGCTGGGTTTACACCGACATTATTGGTAGGGTCGGCTGTACCTTTGAGTGATACATCGACCATCGATTCAGAGGTATCGAGTCGGACACCCCAGAGGCGATCACCCATCGCATGAGCCACTTCCAATGAGGTTTTGACGCAATCGTTGTCAAAATCAACTAGAGCTACCAGTGATGTATCCGGAAAGGTCTCCGCGAACGATCTTGTCGCCTCGCCCGTGCTCCCGCCGTAAGCGGCAATTAGGGAATGCGGTATAGTGCCGGCACCCTTCATCCCCCACCACTCGCCCTGGGCATCTGTGGAGACAGAGGCTGCACCACCAATCGAGGCCGCATAGCCATCTCCACCCTGTACAGCCCAGTGGTCGAAACGCGCTGGAAAAAAGAAAACGGGTTTGGTGTTGGCCGCACGGGCAACCCGTGCTACGTTGGTTGATATTCGAGTCCGTCGTGCAAGTACACCCAGATAAAGAGTTTCCAGGTGTATAAATTCTGAAAGCGGCCCTTCAATCAGCAGTACAGTCTCCCACGGCACAATCGTGTCACCATCACGCAGAGAGCTGACACTGATCTGGCCGAGTTCGCTGACCCATTCGTCATCAAGTGCTGTTTCGATTCGTTTCCGCTCGTCCAGGGCTTCCCGAAGTTGCTCTGGATCAGCCCGATAGAGCGAACGGATCCGTCTTTTCTGCTCGATGTAGTGATCGAACAGCTCAAATGCCCGGCTGGAATCCCGGTAATGGCCAATCCCAAGCATCAGTATCGCCAGCGCTTCCTCGATTCCGCATGCCACTGCCTCACCTTTTTGAAACACTTGTACAGTTGCGGTATTACTTCGATGACTCGCCTCAAGTGTTCGCTTGGCTCGCCAGAAGTACACGTCGCTGCGATAACCCCTGCGAATCTCGTGAACCGGGAGGTCGAAAATCTCCGTGGGTATGGTGATTGGCAAGGCTTCAGTCGTCATGATCGGTAATCTCGGGAACGGCGTTACTGCGCAAACCGGTTGCTATCGTGATCAGGAGACCTGACCGACGAACGCAATTACAGAAGGGCTTATCATATGGCGTATCATAGCGTTCATTCACATTAGGTTCATTGGTATCATGACGGTGTTGGTGCCAGCAGGAGGTTTTAGACCATGAAGATGTTATCGATACCTGTGATCCAAGCGAGTTCGATATGTCATTTTCTTTGACTGGGTTTGTGCGAGCCGCACGCTCTGCGGCGGCTGACACACGGCCTGTGCCAGCTGTTAGAACACTGATGTCGCAAACATTCGCAGACCCTCAAGGCATCGCCAAGACAGTCGGTTCCTTTATTTCGGCGGATGAATGTCTGTACGAGGACGACGAGGTGTCGGTTTACTGGGTGCGTTTTGCGCCACACGAGCTGGTGCCCCCCCACAATCATCGGATGCACGCCTTTCTGGGTGTCTATGAAGGATCCGAGGTTAATCTGCTTTACCGGCAGGCAGAATCAGGCCAGTTGGAACTGGCCAAGCGTCGTGTTCTGAATCCTGGAGATACGATGTCGATCGGTGCTGATGGTATACACGCGGTTCATACCGAGGGTGCGATGCCAAGCCTTGGGTTACATATTTACCTGGGACGATTAAGCACGGTTTCGCGTGATCTTTTTGATACCGAAACGGGTCGCTCCATGCCGTTTACCGATGAGAATTACCAGATGCTCCTGCGGCCCCTGGGGTGATCACGGCGGGTTCAGGGTCAGCTGACACGATGTTGGGCAATCCAGCGGTATACCGGGGAACATGATAGACCGAATAGCGACTGAGTTACCGTTAAAGGCTGTGGAGGCCGTTGAAGCGGGTGTTCGAATGGTCTGGAGTGATGGCCGGAAATCGTTTTTCCACTCTATCTGGCTTAGAGACAACTGCTACTGTAGTCAATGTGGTGACGCAACCATTGGTCGCCGTACCACACGGTTGTCTGACATTGCGTTAACCATATCAACGGATACGGTTTGCATCGATGATACCGGTAGCCTGAGCATCGAATGGCCAGATGGGCATAAGAGCTGTTTTGACAATGGTTGGCTTCAAACACATGCTTACGATGATAAGTCCCGTTGTTCCCGCTCATTTTCGTCGCTGCTTTGGACCGATGAGTTCAGACAAGCGCCGGTAAGGGCGCTGTACTCGAACGTGTTAGACGATGATGGCGCCTTTCTTGAAATGTTGCACAACGTTCGGGACCATGGAATCTGTTTTCTGGATAATGTGCCGCAGAATCCTGATGCTTTGGAGCAGTTCGCCCGCCGGATCGGACCCCCACAGGAGAGCAATTTCGGTCGAATTCAGGATCTCATTGTAGATCGCTCAAAGAGAAGTATTGCCAATGATGTTGCCGCGCTCAAACCACATACAGACGAACCTTATCGGGCATCACCGCCGGGCCTACTCATGTTTCACTGTCTGGAAACCGATATAACCGGTGGTGGCGGATCGATTTTTCTCGACGGGTTTGAAATTGCTGAAACATTACGTTCCGAGGACCCGGAGGCATTTGATTCACTGGCTCGAAATCGACAAGTTTTTCGCCGGCACTTCACCGGTGATGTTGACTTGATTGCCGACTTTCCAGTCATCTCGCTGGATGAGTTCGGCCACGTCAACGGGGTCCGGATTAATGATCGTGTGGGTGCGCCGTTGTCTATCCCATCACACGAAGTACCGCAGTACTATCGCGGCATGCATCGGTTGCTGAGCCTGTCGGAGGATCCGGCCCGTTGCATTGTGAAGATACTGAGACCCGGTGACGCGGTTATCTTCGACAATCACCGGGTGCTTCATGGCCGTACCGCTTTGACCATAACCGGCCGGCGATGGTTGAGATGGATACAAGTGAAGCGCGGCGATTTTCACAGTACGCTTAGGATCACAGCCGAGAAGTTGGCTGTGCCTTCCGATCTGCGGCCGTTGCACCGGGGTGCTTATGGTTGAGCCTCAAATTCCGGCAACCAGCGGTGGTCTGATCGTCACCGGGAGCAGTCGTGGTATCGGGGCAGAGATCTGCCGCCTGGCCGCACAGCGAGGGTGGTCGGTCTGTGTGAACTACAGGAATTCGCATGATGAGGCGGCGGCTGTGGTGGATCAGATCAGAACTTCAGGCGGTGTGGCTGTGGCAGTGCAGGCCGATGTCTCGGTTGAGGTCGAGGTGTCGACGATGTTTGACCAGGTAGAACAAGACTTTGGGCCGGTAAAGGGCCTGGTAAATAATGCTGGTGTCAATGGTGGCGGAACCCGTGTCGATGACCTGGATGCAGACGCATCTCGACGAGTGTTCGAAGTTAATGTACTGGGTACCTTTCTGTGTGCAAAGTATGCCGTCAAGCGAATGGCCAAGCG
>LUSG01000215.1 GCA_001629395.1 Gammaproteobacteria bacterium REDSEA-S15_B12
CGGTATAGCTGCCCCGTCACGACGGTTGTCCGCTGCACCAGCCAATGCCCCGCTTTCTGGATCACGCGAAACAGCCTGCATACCCCCGGTAGCCCAAGAGTATGCCGGCAACACAGTAATTCGATGCCCACGAGACTCTAGCGTTTTGCGGACCGAATCACTGACCCGATTCTCGACCTGAACCTCGGCACCATCCTGCATGCGAGCCCTCGGCATATTGATTGCGTCCTGCAATTCAAGATCATAGTCGAAGTAACCGACCATAGCCTGAACCGTGGTTTGTAATATGCCGTAGCTACCCGGTGTTCCCAGAGCGAGTATGCCTTGACCATTATGAGTTGTAATAGAAGGTGCCATACACATTGCCACGCGCTGACCTGCGGTAAGCACATTCGGAGAATTCGGATCCAGATCTCCCCAGTTCAGAAAATTATTCATCACAATTCCAGTACCCGGTATCATCACTCCGGACCCGTAAGGCGATCCCAAGCTGTTTGTCAGACAGACCAGGTTACCTTCTTTGTCAGCAACCGACATTGAGGTTGTGTGCTCCTTAAGTGCTGAACGATCAAAAGGCGCTCCACTTGCCCAATTCTCAGTGGGTCCAACTATTGGCTCTCCATCACCTGCCCGCGCTACCAGTTCATCGACATCCAACAGCAGTGCATCAATATCAGAAATTTTTTTCTGGTTATTTTGGATTCGTATACCCGCAGCTATCCGAATCACTCGAAAAACCAAGTCCAGGTGGTCGGCGGATAGTAGGTCCCTTCTTTCGAAATCAAATGCTTCGAGCATCCGTAGACTAAGAAGAATCTGAAAAGACTCTTGCGGCGGTGGCAGTACGTTAACCTGACGGTTACGGTAGGTGGCTGATATTGGAGGTTCCCAAATTGGTGAGACAGCCTCTAGATCGGTCATGCCGATCGCTCCTCCGTCAGACTGAATTCGAGCCACCAGCTTCTCACCTAAAGCCCCGCCATAAAGACAATTAATTCCCTCGGCTGCAATCTGCTCCAGTGTCGCAGCAAGATCCGACAACTGTAAAACCTGTCCCGTCTGCCAATCTTGCCCCACTCGAAATACTCGTTGCCACTCCGGATCTTTTATCCGCCCGATACTGCTCCGAGTCATGGCTACAAAAAAACTCGAAACAGGGAACCCGTCCTTAGCCAGTCTTATCGCTGGCTGCAACACCTCATCGAAATTCAGGCGGCCGTAACGACTCTGCAACGCGTGCCAACCTGCCAAATTTCCCGGGGTAACTGAGGCACTTGATCCGCTTTCGGTTTTTGCCTTGTCTACCTGGTTAAGGTCAAATCCTGCCGGTACCGGGGGAATGAAATCGACGGTCTCAACTGCACTGTCAGCAGCAAGAAAAAATGTAGCGCCACCAGCGCCGGCAAGCCCAGACATGAAGGGTTCGACCACATTCAG
Organism: Gammaproteobacteria bacterium REDSEA-S15_B12; assembly: GCA_001629395.1. GTDB lineage: Bacteria > Pseudomonadota > Gammaproteobacteria > Arenicellales > UBA868 > REDSEA-S09-B13. Next base: position 1,438 of record LUSG01000215.1, read on the forward strand.
TGCTGCAGCGGTCGCTGCTACAGCATCGAATGCATTGCCACCTTTTCGAAGGATATCGGCACCTGCGTTGGCCGCCAGAGGATGTGCCGCAGCGACTATTCCGTTTTTCGATCGTACAGTAGGACGTCCACCCAATATCTCATGTACTGACTCATTTTGATTCATGTGGTTCTCCCTCGATTTGGTACTTTAAATCTAATAACCGTCGGAATAGTTTTCCATGCTGCTCGTTTAGATCCTCTCCACCCATCATTAATCCCATTATGACAGCCCTTGCGCTCATGAGGTTACTGAAGTCCGGCTGTCCGGTGCAATAAGAAAAGCAAGTGAAGTTCCTCCAAGTGCCATTATGAAGACCACTACGATGCCTATACGCACATCATCTGCCGCGCCGAGATAAATTGTCAGCCAGGCGATTAAGGAGCCAAAAGCTAGCTGGAAACTCCCCGCAAGCCCAGATGCAAATCCTGCGACCGACCTATGAGAGGCATTAACCGCACCCATAGTAGAATTTGCGACGACTAAACCGTTAGAAAAAGCAAACAGCATAGCGGGCAGCAACAATGCCGACACCGAGCGGAACTCACCAAAAGCCAGCATAGCCATTACTCCTGTCGCAAGAATAGATAAAACTGAACCGGACCGTACCATTCGACAGATACCGTGCGTAGGAGTCAGGTTTCGGCTAACCGCGCTTCCAATCAGAAATCCAATAGGCAGTACCGTTACAAAAAATCCAAAGGCTGCAGCTGAGTAACCCAATTTATGGAACGCAAAAGGTAAAAATGATACAAATGCAAAGAAAATCGATGCCTGAAAACCAAGATTCCCGGCGAACAACATGAACTGCCTATTACTAAAGAGGCCGATATAGTTAAGGGCAACAGATCCAACGCTTAGTCGGGTCTTTTGCAACCGATGTGTCTCGTTTAAAACTATTAGTGCAGATACAAAAGCTACAACACCTAACAATACAGTAACGCCGATAGCTCCCTGCCAGCCAAAAATAGCATAAAGAACACCACCTAGTGAGAACGCGAACATAGGAGCAAGTGCAGTTG
>LUSG01000216.1 GCA_001629395.1 Gammaproteobacteria bacterium REDSEA-S15_B12
AGCCACATTAGGACCAGTAATCGATGAGGTGAAGAGAATCCGGCCCCACTGTTGTTGCCGCATGATCGGAATACAGGGTTTCGTCAGCAGGAAGCATGACCTTAGATTGGTGTTTAGGGTATCGTCCCAGACTTCGGTGGGCATCTCCTCCATCAGCAGATCCGGATATATACCCGCGTTGTGGCACATGATGTCCAGTTGGCCATAAGCACCGGCAACGTGTTCAATAAGAGCCCGGCAATCATCTTCCTCGCGAATATCCGCCTGAAAAAACTCAGATTGACCACCGCTGTCGTTGATTGACTGAACCACTCGATTACCATCGTCCTTGGAGCGGGCAGCGCAGATCACGGTTGCGCCCTCGTCAGCAAATACCCGGGCGATGCCCTCTCCGATACCACGGCTTGCACCTGTGACCACTGCGATCTTGCCTGCAATCGATATGCCCATGTGAATTAACTCCTTTGATCGTATTGTGTTAAGGAAAGTCCCTGTATCTTTGTCTCGTTGGCATGGTTGTTATAGAACAGTGGTCGACAAAGATATGTTATGACCATTAATCGAGTTCGATGTCTGATTCCAGGCATTGGACTACAAACCCTTCCGGTACCTCTAGTTCAGATGCGATATGATTCAGCTGTTCGACGCGGCAGATCTTCCTTAAGTCGGTCAGGATCCAGTGTGTCGAGCGAGTAAGTCTCTCCCAGATAACGCTTTAGAATGTCGCGTTCTTTTTTGCTGATGCCCTCATACGCGTTGGCAATTACGACCGCAGCACCAAGAAAAAGATCGCGCATGGCACGGTTGCTGTCTGTCTTACCTTGCAGGTAGTCCGGCTCCATCAGGCTCATGATTTGCTGTACTTGGTCTTCCAGAGTCGGTTTATCGATACCGGTTGTCGTCATCAGATCAGATTCATGAAATAGCTTTAGTGCCTTGACTCGTAAGGGACTGAACGGATGCGTTGAGAACCAGTCCTGTTTGGGCGCTCCCTGGCCGGGTTTATCATCAAATGCCAGCATGTCATCGACCTGGGCAAGAAACTCGTCAAGTTCAAAACGCACGACCCGCTCATCGGTAATGCCAGATGCCAGCTTAAACAGTGCCCGTGCAACACTTTCCAGGTCTTGTGCACAAAAGGCACCAGCCCTGTCAGCGGAAATCTCGGCGTAGCGGGACCAGGCGAATAAATCAAGTGCCAGATCGGCTGGAGGTGGTTGTCGACCCCTGAGTACATAACCGATCGGAATCTGATGATGGCCATAGACATGGTGGCCGAGTTCGTGCCCCATAACAAACAGCAGTTCGGAGTCATTGAAGGCTTCCAGCAGACTGGATGAGAACATGATGAAGACCCGGCCTTCCTCAGGCTTAAAGCAGGCCGCGTTGAATTGTGGACTCGCATAGGCATAGAGCTCTAGCGGACTATCGATTCCAAGTCGTTCAACACAACGGTCGGCTTTTTGATGCACCCCGGCAGCCATGCCAGGACTGAGTCGAACTGATGTGGCCAGTAGATGGCGGCGGGTGGCGGACTGCTCGCCTTTTACTGATTGGCGTTTTATCGACCGATTGAGGCGCTTGACTTCCTGACGGGCAAGCAGGGCCTTACTGAGTGTCAGATCGTTGCTGCAGCGTATTGCACTAGCCGTCATGATGGATCCTGTATTCTCTCTAAATGTGGGTCTTTAGCGTGTGAGTGTTGATTATCGCTCAGCATCATCACGCGCATCCTTAAAATGAAGCCTGCACATCGAAACGTAGCGTTCGTTACCACCGATTTGTATCTGCTCCCCGGCGTGTATTGGGTTGCCATCATTGTCCAGTCGCACGGTCATAATGGCTTTGCGGCCGCAGTGGCACACGGTCTTGATTTCTCTGAGTTCATCGGCGAGAGCCAGCAGCTGTTGGCTGCCGGCAAACAGCTCACCTCGAAAATCCGTGCGCAGGCCGTAAGTCAGCACCGGAATGTTGAGTCGGTCGACAACGTCAGTGAGTTGTTTGACCTGTTCGATGCTCAAGAACTGTGCTTCATCCACCAGGACACAGTCGAGACGACCTTGGTTCTCCCGATCAGAAATTATCTGCAGTAGATCGTCACCGCGGCCAAAGTTGACAGCTTCGGCCTCAAGACCGATTCGGGAGCGGATTCGACCGACTCCTTCGCGCTCATCGACCCGGGGTTTGAGCACTAGTGTCTCCATGCCGCGTTCGGCATAATTGTGGCTGGATTGCAGTAGAGTCGTGGTCTTGCCGGCATTCATAGCTGAAAAATAGAAATAAAGTTTAGCCACAAGTCAACACCCGAGATTATGTTTGCGTCACTTCTACAATGATACCGCACCCGGAAAGTTGATCAGCTATCGACAACCGCTTGACCGTTTAGTTCATCAGGCCGCCGCTGGCGACCAGCACCTCACCCGTGATGAAATCGGATTCGGGAATACACAGCAGATAAACCGCATTTGCGGCATCCTCGGGTCGGCCCAAGCGCCCGAGTGCGGTCATCCCCCTCGCTGATTCTCGTTGCGCTGCAGTAAGGCCAACCGGATGGTCGCGGTCCTTGATCGTAACGCGGTTGGGCTGATCTTCGAATGGCTCTATGAGGCGGGTATCGATATAACCGAAGGCGACACAGTTGACAGTGACATGATAACGACCCCATTCTCGGGCCAGTGTTTTCGTCATGCCAACGACAGCAGCCTTTGCGCTGGAATAGGCCACCTGTGTTGCCGCACCGTAGATGCCGGAAATCGAAGAAATATTGACAACCTTACGCAGCCTACCCGGTGGATCGGTACTCGCTTGCCGGCGGAAGTGGTGCCCGGCTTCGCGCAACAGTCGGAACGGGCCTGTCGCATGGACATCGAGCATGGCTTGCCACTGTTCGTCGGTGTGTTTGACTGCTGCTGAATTCCAGATGTAACCGGCGTTGTTGACGACGATATGAAGATCGCCGTAACGTTCGAGTGCGGTGGAGACGAGAGCCTCAGCTGTTGCTTGTTCGGTGATGTCGCCAGCCACGGCGTGGACCGTCAGACCCTGTTGTGTCTGCTTGTTCACATCTTCAGCAAGAAGGGCTGCATCAAGGTCGTTGGCAATCACCTGTGCACCCTCATTTGCCAGTTTTTGTACAATGGACCGGCCAATCCCCTGCGCCGCACCTGTAACGATAGCGACGCGTCCTACTAGTTTTAGTGATTGGGCCGTCATCACGAATAAAAATTACGGCTCGGAATTCCTGTGTCCTGGGTACTCTAGCCGATAAGGCTAAGACGTTGTGTGGTCATCGATGCGGGTTTGTCCGGATACGTCAAACGCTCACCGCATTTCACTCTAGCTTGCCAGTCCGCGTAAGCATCAGTGGGGGAAAATATGTGGGGCCGATGTGTGGTTGTGGTCTGTGATGCAACAGCCTGTTTGCGCGCATCGATTACCGCTGCGCTTACCATGCGGCGCGGGACCATGCAGACAAAAACAGTGGCTCGCAACAGATTGTCTACTGGGTCGATGGCCTGACCATCGGTACCCGGGCAGTTGCAGTGTGCAGTCCTGGAATCCCAGCACAGCAGATCTCCGACTTCCAGATTAATTCGTAGGGGCTTGAAATTCCGGTGGTCAAGGACCGGATCTTGTGCAGGAATCTCGAAATAATGTTCGTCTTGAGGCAGGTTGGCGACGATGTCAGGATACCGCGCGGAATAAGCGGCGAAGTGATTATGGGAGCCTGGAATCAGCAGATTCGCCCCGGAAGCCTGAGTCATCGGTAAAAGGTTTACCAATCCCTGGATGCAGTCAAATTCAGGATAGACCGCTGGGTTCTGGTCAACATGGAACCAAGTTCTTTGAGTCTTCCATGATAGATCGTGTCTCCAGGGGCGCATCACACAGGCACCATCGAAGGAAGTCAGTAAGTCTTCAGTCTGCCATAGTGTTGCAAAGGCGCCGATCACGTCGGGCTGTGTGCGGATGCCCCAGCAGAATTCGCTCTGGCCGATTCCCTGGTAGGCCAGAATGCCTCCTTTACTCACGGTTGTCGGCCAATGTTGATAAGTATCAACATCGCCGGGGACGACCTTTTGATCAGAGGTCGCCCTGACCCAGTTCCAGAAGTGACCCAGGCTGATACTGCATTGCTTGGGCGACACCACTGCCTTGAAGACAGCATAGCCCTGATCCCGCAGGTGTTCGCGTGCGGCAGGATCGCCCGGACTGAAATGCTGTGGCTTCTCTGCGCTGGTTGTTTCGCTATTCATCGGTTGTTCGATTGCTGGTGTTTAACAGCTACACCAGTTTTTGATCGGTTATTCGTCACATCTTCCATCAACTGTGCAAACTGGATTGCTGTGTTGTCTTCCAGGTAGGGGGCAATCAGCTGTAACCCGCAGGGCAGTCCGGCGCGGGTCAGTCCTGCCGGTACAACGGTAGATGGAAGATAAGCCACGCTGGGCAGGCCTGCCCAGAAGAGTTGGTCTACAACCAGCTCCTGTTGTCCGTTTATGTCGATGGTTCGATCGGGCCGTTCACCCAGGTGATCGTGTACGAAGGCGGCAGATGCTGCGACCGGACACAGCAGAAGATCATAGTCCTCAAAAAATGCCTGCCAGCGCAGGCGCATCTGTTCCCGCTCATCGTGCAGCGCCCACCAGTCGCGATGGCGTATCGTGATACCTCGATCAAGATAGGCTCGGTAGCGCGTGTCATCAGGATTTCGTGTCGCAGCGCTTTGACGGTGAAATTCAAATTCCTCATCGCTATAGCTGGCGCTGGTGGTCGCCCGAAGCAACAGCAGATAGACCTCCTGGTATCGACGCCAGTCAAACCCCGGATCGGCTGCATGGTCGATCTGTACACCGGCTTTTTCCAGGGCTGCGACCGTCTCCAGTAGCTGGTCAGTCAGTTCTTCATCCTGCGCGCAGACAGGACTTTTCATCAGAACCCCCACCTTGAATTCAGCAAGATTTTTTTTACGCGGCGGCGTGAGTTGAAACTGCCAGGCCTTTTCGAGTTCGCCCGTCGGCCCCGCCAGAATATCCAACGCCAGTTTCAGATCGCCGGCGGTTCGTGCCAAGGGGCCACCCACTAAAATGTCCACGTGGGCCGTGTCTCCGGGCAGCAGATGGCCTTGAAGCGGTACGATGCCCATGGTCGGCTTGTGGCCGTAAACACCGCAAAAGTGTGCCGGCCCCCGGATCGAGGCGCCGATGTCGCTGCCGATCTCCAGGCTCGCCATTCCGGTAGCCAGTGCAGCCGCCGCGCCGCCCGATGAGCCGCCGGGTGTACGCGTCAGATCCCAGGGATTGTTGGTAGTACCATAGATCTCATTAAATGACTGCCAGTCGGAAAGTTTGAGCGGAACATTGCTCTTGCCATAGATAATTGCCCCCGCGTCCAGCAGTCGCTGCACAGCGACCGCGTTAACTTCGGGATAATTGTCGATCATTTCAGGCATACCCCAGGTCGACGGTGAACCGACCCAGTCATAACTGTCTTTGATGGTCATGGGCACACCGTGTAAAGGACCGGTGGTTTTGGTCCGGGTTACGGCTTCGTCAGCGGCCTGTGCCTGTTCATAGGCATGATCGATTTGCGTGAATATCACAGCGTTGACTGCCGGGTTATGTTGCCGGTAGCGCTGTAGGTGTAGTTCGAGCAGTTCCACTGCACTGATTTCCTTACGCTTTACTTTTTGTGCAAGCTCGATCGCCGGAGTTATTGTTAGCTCGGTCATGGCTTTTGTTGGATGGTTGAAACTGATACCGTAGCAGTGTGGCTTTGGTTCTAAATATTATACTGGCCGATCAGGGTGTCATGAGCGACAGACCAGGAGCCGTTGCTCGTTCCCGTGCCATACAATTGTGCAACCAGCGACCGTCATTATTGACGAGGCGAGGTGACCATGGCCACAGATACAGGTAGTGGACGATTCATCACTGTTGATCCGCTGACCAGTGCATCTTTCGGTGGACGGGTCAGCCTTGCCGAGACGTCCAGCCTTGATTCAGCTGTGTGTGCTCTCGAATCTTCTCCTGCTTTACTGGTACAGGCTCTTTACGATGCGGGTGGTCTGCTCTACTTGTCCGGACTTAATGAGATTGCCACGGAACCTGGATTACTCACACGGTTGAGTCGGCTATTTGGGCCAGAGGTTGAGGACTACAAACAAACCTTAACCGAGCGGAACAAGATTCATCCTGAATGTCCACAGATCCTTCAGATCACAAATATGCCGCCCAGTTGTCAGATGCCTCCTGTGCCTCCTGATCCACCACTGACACCATCAGGTGGGCTGCCGGTCAAATTTCCACACCGCCGTGGATGGCACACAGATCAGAGTTTTCGTCGCCCGCCGCCCGACATTTCCCTGTTTTATGCTGTGATTCCGTCGCCACCCGGCCAGGGGCAGACGCTTTATGCCGACGCAGCGGCTGCTTACGATGCCCTATCAGCTGATCTCAAAGCCACGGTTGAGGGACTGGAGGGTGTTCATGCAATACCCGGTATCGGACGAGCCGAATATGCTGTCAAAGCCGGTGAGACACCAAAATCTTTGCTACCGCACCAACGGCCACAACGCCAACCCGTGGTACGCACGCATCCAGTGACAGGCAGGCGATCACTTTATCTGTGTGAAGCAGGACAGATGGACTGGATCGATGGGCCTTTCGTCGGTATGGAACCGGGTCCTGAGGGTGACGGTGCAGAATTGCTTTATGATTTAATGATGCACATAACTCAGCCGAATTTCACCTATGTTCACGAATGGCGCCAAGGCGATCTTCTGATCTGGGACAACCGTAACTTGCTGCATTGTGCGACCTGGTACGATGCACAGAACCACCAGCGGCTGATGTGGCGCACGACAACACGTGGTAATCCTGGTGAGCTGTATTCAGGGGAAGGCCGCAGTTGGCTGCCCGAAGAGGATGCCCGGCCGATGACAGGTCTTGATAATGACTGATCAATCACAGGTTCCGGACAGAAGCGGTACGAAACGCACGGCCTCGGCGGTCTCACTGGAAATCAAGCCGTTTTGGTTTCGTAGTGTCGTCAATTGCTGATATCCAGGTGCACCGATCGGCGCAATCAGGCAGGTGTCGGGTTTAATAAGACGGAGGAGCGGTTGAGGCAGGTTGTCACTGGCCGCGGTGACAATGATCGCATCGAATGTCTCATGTCCTGGCCATCCCTCTGTTCCGTCACTGTGCTGCAGTGTGGCATTGTTAATGCACAGCAATGCCAGGTTTTTTTCGGCTCTCTGCGAAAGCGAGAGGATTCGCTCTACCGAGTAGACCTTATCGAATAGAAGGGACAGGATGGCCGTCTGATAGCCGCATCCAGTGCCGATTTCGAGAACTCGCCGGTTGTTCTTTGCGGCCGTCAGCACCATCTCGGTCATAAGAGCAACGACAAACGGCTGCGAAATCGTCTGGGCGTGACCGATTGGCAGGGCCGTATCCACGTAGGCATTGTCAAACTGTTCTGGATCCAAGAACAAGTGCCGCGGTACAGCCTCAAGGGCATCCAGCACAGCCGGATTGCGGATGCCTTTGCGCTTTAGTCTTTCGACCAACTTCATTCTGGCCCGACTGCTGCGGCGTGTCTCCAACTGTCTTGCGGTTCGCTGGTCAGAGTTTGGTGAGGATGGAAGCATCATCGGAAACGTCGACAGGGCGAGGTTGGTTGACTCTTCAACCTGTTCGATGTTCGTTGAAACCGCAAATTGATGATAGCGTCCATGGGTTCAGCCTCCGTCACCTAAATTTTACCGCAATCGACCCTATCTTCTGTGTCGTGTGAGAAGGTTACGCCCGGTTCGCACAATGGTGATCTTCTGTGCATTATTCATTTGAC
>LUSG01000217.1 GCA_001629395.1 Gammaproteobacteria bacterium REDSEA-S15_B12
GCGGCCGCGGACAATATCTTTCTCCAGCGCTTTGAGTGCGCTTTTGATCTTGTCAACCTCACCGTCTTCACTGTCCTCGGGACACAATTCCGCCACCACCTGATGTTTGGCTTCCCCTACCGCTGCCTGTCGCTCTACTTTGTCCGCCATCTGATAGGCATTTTCTAGGTGGGATCTGCCGGTGGTATCAACCTTGGCGGCTAGACTCTCATCTGTTTCCGGTCGCTCCCATTCCCACGCAGGTTGGCCAGCCTCGTCGGCCAGTAAACGTATTTCGCTGATTGCTTCTTTCATCTGCTCGTGACCGAACATGACGGCGCCCAGCATTTGCTCCTCTGATAATTCCTGTGCCTCAGATTCGACCATCAATACTGCGCTCTGTGTCCCTGCTACAACCAAATTCAATCGAGATTCAGTCAACTCACTGACATCAGGGTTGAGCACGTAGTCATCGTCTATGAAACCGACCCGCGCCGCTCCAATGGGCCCCTTAAAGGGTACCCCTGATAGGGTCAAGGCAGCGGAGGCTCCGAGCATGGCAAGAATATCCGGATCGATTTCGGGGTCGATCGACATCACCGTTGCAATTACCTGAACTTCGTTATTAAACCCATCAGGAAACAGAGGCCTGATCGGTCGGTCAGTGAGTCGACAAGTCAAGATTGCTTTTTCAGAAGGTCGTCCTTCGCGTTTGAAAAACCCACCCGGTATACGTCCGGCAGAATAAGTTCTTTCTTCATAATCTACGGTCAAAGGGAAGAAATCACGATTACTCGGTTCGCGTGATGCCACGACCGTAACCAGCACGGTCGTGTCCCCCATGGAAGCCAGCACCGCGCCCGATGATTGTCGGGCTATCCGCCCTGTCTCGAGGGTTACTTCGTGTTTGCCATATTTAAAACGCCGTGTTACTGCCTTCATTTCGACTCCCAATGCTCTTCCTAGAGCCAATTAACGGCGTAAACCCAAGCGACCGATCAAGGATCGATATCGCTCTTCGTCTTTGCCTTTTAGGTAATCCAACAGCTTGCGCCTACGGTTAACCATACGGAGCAATCCCTGCCGGGAATGGTGATCATGAATGTGAATTTTGAAGTGCTCAGTCAGATCTTTGATTCGGTCGGTCAACAGAGCGACTTGCACCTCTGGTGAACCTGTATCGCCCTGATTCAAGGCATATTCGCTAATAACTCCTGCTTTGCTTTCCGCGGTGATTGTCATTTATCTTCCTCTATGTCCAATTTCCTTTCATGGCTGCGGTAGTTGATTTCACCGATCTTTACGCCCGCTTAATATCTAATGTTCACTCGCCACTTGCTACTTAGCGAATCTGTCGGCGGAGGAAAGCGCGCTAGTCTACTCGCCGCGGCCTATTTACTCAACAAAAACAGCGCTATCTCCCGCTTTGTGGGATCAATCGTCGAGGAGCAACTCGCCCATCATCTGTTACCGCTCCAATTCCAAGAAATCCCGCATCCTTCGCGTATAACCTAACCTCGCCGTTATTGGGGAGCCCATCAGCGCGTACAGCCTGGCCACGACACAGATAAAACGCAGCGTCAGGTGACAAACTGATATCCGGCAAATGAGAAAGACCGCTATCGATCGGTGTCAGCATCTTCTGCCTTGACACTAAATCTGGTACCGCCGTCAATTCGGTCAGATTTACTGCATCCTCGACTCTTAGCTTGGCAACAACCAGCCGGCGTAATGCTACGACGTGGCCGCCGCACCTCAATAAGTTACCCAGATCGTGCGCAAGACTTCGAACATAAAATCCGTGAGAACATTTAAGCTCTAACTCCAGATCACGGCCATCGAATAATTTGAGTTCCATTGTGTACACCACAACAGTACGGGGACTGCGTTCAATCTCTATCCCTTCCCTAGCCAGTTTATACAAGGGTGTTCCGTTCATTTTCACCGCCGAATACATCGGCGGTATCTGCTGAAACTCCCCCTGGAAATTCAACAGAGCCTTCTTGATGTCATCCTGGCTCACTGCTACCGGTTTTTTCTCGAGAACCTCACCCTCACTGTCTCCTGTTGCAGTCCGCTCACCTAGTCGAATACGTGTCCAGTACGTTTTGTCAGCGCCAAGGAAGATACCGGACAATTTTGTCGCACTCCCAAAGCAAAGGGGCAATAACCCCGTCGCTATCGGATCAAGACTTCCAGTATGGCCTGCCTTACGGGCATTCAAGAGTCGCTTGGCCTCCTGGAGCGCCCCATTAGAAGTTACTCCTTGCGGTTTATCCAACAACAAAAGGCCCGAGAGGTTGTCACCACGGCTTGGCGAGTTTCTACGTGCCATCTTCCATATTCCGATCCAACTCCAGCTCATCGATCATCTTGGTCAGTCGCCGCCCCCGTTCTACACTCTCATCGTAGCGAAAGGTCAAGTGGGGCACCCGTCTTAGGTGCAATGACTGTGCTAGATCACGACGCACAGCTGGCACATTTTCTTCAAGCGTAATAAGTATGCTGTCGATATCACGGCCTCGGGCCAATGGCGAAACAAAAACTGTCGCTTGTTGTAGGTCACGACTCATGTCAACGGCAGTAACGGATAGTATTCCGAGCCCTTCATCTGCCAGTTCTCGCAGAATGAATTGAGAGACCTGGCGGCGTACCAGTTCCGACACTCTCCGAACTCTGTCAATTCCCTGCATTGCCTACACCTAGAACCGAAAACCTAAAGACTGGGTTTTTCCTCCACGGTCTGGTAGATCTCGATCTGATCACCTTCCTTGATATCGTTATAGTTTTTGACGCCGATCCCACACTCAAACCCCGTCTTTACCTCGGCAACATCATCCTTGAACCGACGCAGAGAGTCTATTTGTCCTTCGAATATGACGACATTGTCACGCAAAACACGCACGGGAAGATTCCTTTTAACCTCGCCTTCAATAACTCGGCAACCAGCCACCGCACCAAGCCTGGCGACCCGAAAGACATCACGAACCTCGGCAAGCCCTACAGCCTGTTCTCTAAGTATCGGTGCCATCATTCCGGACAGGGCAGATTTCATGTCGTGTATGGCGTCATAAATCACGTTGTAGTAGCGAACATCAATACCCTCTGATTCAATCATCTTGCGTGCAGTTGCATCGGCTCTCACGTTGAACGCTATTATCATTGCCTCCGAAGCAGTTGCTAGATTTACATCCGACTCATTAATTCCACCTACCATTCCGTGAACAACATGAACACCGACGGTTTCTTCGGCTATATCTTCCAAACTTGTAGTCAACGCCTCGACTGAACCTTGAACATCTGCCTTGATGATGAGATTCAGTGTAGTTTTTTCGCCCTCACTCATCTGTTCAAACACGCTTTCAAGTTTTAGTTTCTGCTGCTTTGCTAACTTGACTTCCTTGAATTTACTCTGTCGATAGTCACTGATTTCCCTGGCCTTGCGTTCATCGATGACGACACTTGCTTCGTCGCCAGAATCAGGGACACCACCTAGACCCTGAACTTCAACCGGTGTAGACGGGCCCGCTTTTTGGATAACTTTTCCAGAACTGTCGGTCATTACCCGGATCCGGCCAAATTCCTTACCGACAAGGAGGACATCTCCCTTTCGCAAAGTTCCACTCCGTACCAATACTGTCGCGACAACGCCTCGACCACGGTCTAGTCGGGCCTCTACAACTGTACCACTGGCCGGTCCTTCGATCGGCGCTTTGAGATCCAGCAACTCAGCCTGCAACAGCACTGACTCTAACAACGCATTTATTCCATTTCCGGTAAGTGCTGATATTTCATTTACCAATATGTCACCACCCCATTCTTCCGGAACGACTTCGTGGGCGGTGAGTTCTTGTTTTACACGTTCTGAATCCGCATCATCTTTGTCGATCTTATTTATCGCAACAATGAGAGGAACACCCGCTGTTCGAGCATGATTTATTGCTTCAACTGTTTGAGGTTTTACACCGTCATCAGCCGCAACAATTAGCACCACAATATCCGTCACCGATGCGCCGCGCGAGCGCATAGCGCTAAAAGCTTGGTGACCGGGAGTGTCGAGGAATGTAATAGAGCCTCGCTCTGTAGAAACTCTGTACGCACCGATATGCTGTGTAATACCACCGGCTTCGCCTGCTGCTACTTTTGTCTGACGCAGATAGTCCAAAAGCGAAGTTTTACCATGGTCGACGTGGCCCATGACAGTTACGACCGGCACTCTGTGATGCAACTCATACGCGTGAGCTTCTTCTGCAAGTAGAAGCGCCTCGGGGTCCACCGCTGCCGCTGCTTGACCCGTGTGCCCCATCTCTTCAACGACAAGTATCGCAGTATCCTGATCGAGAACCTGGTTGATGGTGACCAAGCTACCCATATCCATCATTACTTTGATAACTTCCGCTGCTTTTACCGACATGGCCTGAGAAAGCTCTGCAACAGTGATTGTTTCGGGCACATCGATCATCCTCTTGATCGGTTCAGTTGGCATTTCAAACGCATGCTGACCGGCGGTTGCTGAGGTAAGTTTTCTAGGTTTAATCGTAGGACGGGCCTTCCTTCGTCCTCTTTTCCCGCCTGCCAGGTGTAATTCCTGATCCCCAGACGCTTTATCCCGCCCTTTCCTTTTTCTTGGTTTATCTTCCCTGCGTCCGGCGGTTTTATGCTCCGCTGGCGGGACAGGCAGGTCACCTGGCGCAGGAACCTCTGATTCAACCGGAGTTGACTTTGATTCTTGGTCGGCCTGTAATTGTTCCGCTTCTTCAGCGGCCTTGCGCTCGGCGTCCGCCTTCTCTTGCGCTTCTGCCTTGGCCTTTATTTTGGCTTCGGCTTCTTCTTCTGCCGCAAGTCGAGCCGCTTGTTCTGCTTCAGCCGCCTTTCTAGCATCTGCTTGCTGGCGTTGTAGATCCCCTCGCTTTATATAAGTTCGCCGCTTTTTGAGTTCGACGTGTATCGTCCTGGCACCGCCGGTACGCGAAGTTTGTTTCACAACACTGCTCGTACGGCGGTTCAGCGTAATACTGCCCTGCGTATCAGTCGACTCAGATTTCACCTCACCGCGCAGATATGAGAGTAATTTCGTCTTTTCAGCATCATCAAGATCGCCATCAATGGTTTTATCTAAAACCCCGGCGTTTTGAAGCTGTTGTAGCAACCTTTCCTCACTCACACCGATCTGATCGGCGAATTTCTTTACAGTGACTGCTGTCATTTGAATTTTCCTGGAATCCTATTGGGCCTCTGCAAACCAAGGTGCGCGGGCTGTCATTATGAGCTCGGCAGCACGTGCTTCATCAATGCCACTGAGCTCAACAAGCTCATCTGTCGCACATTCGGCAAGATCTTCCATTGAACGAACGCCATTTTGTGCAAATAGCCGGGCAGTTTCGTCATCCATGCCCTCCATCGAGAGTAAGTCGTCTTCAGGTCTTGTTTTCTCAAGTTCAGAAAATTCACGAATATCCAAAAATTCTTTTGCTCGGCGCCGTAATTGTTCAACCAACTCCTGATCAAAACCTTCAATCTCAACCAGTTCCTGAACCGGGACATAGGCCACCTCTTCTGGTGTCAGAAACCCTTCTTCGACCAATACCTCAGCGACATCATTATCTATATTCAACTGTTCCCGTAAACGCTCGCAAGATACCTGCGCTTCGAGTTCTGCCTTTTCCAAGGCAGCCTCATCGGTCATGATATTCAATTCCCAGCCTGTCAATTCTGACGCCAGTCGTACATTCTGGCCACCGCGACCGATTGCAAGAGACAACTGGTTCTCATCAACCACCACATCCATGGCCCGTGATTCTTCATCAATAATGATTGAATCAATCTCTGCCGGCTGCAGGGCCTTGATGACAAACTCAGCAGGCGATTCTGTCCAGGTGATAATGTCGATCCGCTCTAGATTAAGCTCATTTGACACACTTTGAACCCGCGCCCCACGGATTCCGACACAAGCGCCAACCGGATCTATATTGGGATCATTGGACCTCACTGCTATCTTGGCACGAGATCCGGGATCGCGTGAAGCGCCAAGAACCTCGATTACACCCTGACCAACCTCTGGGACTTCTAGTCGAAAAAGCTTAATTACTAGTTCGGGGCTCCTTCTATCCAGAATCAATTGTGGTCCGCGCGCCTCGGACCTTACTTCCGTGAGAATACTTTTAATCCGGTCTCCGTTACGAAGCGCCTCCCTGTCAATCCAGGTGGATCTTGGTAATGATGCTTCCACACTTTCAATATCGACGATAGCCTCCCGATGTCCCACACGCTTAACAACGCCCTGGACCATCTGCCCCACTCTATCTTTGAATGTTTCATATATCCGTAAACGCTCAGCTTCTCGGACTTTCTGATTGATTACCTGCTTGGCAGCCTGCGCCTCTATTCGGCCAAACTTTGCCACCACTTCCAAGGGCCAACGTCATCTGGCTGGTGGGGCTTTCAAGATCCGCATCGTCGTCCACTATCTCCCACTGACGAAATGCCTCATAGTCACCGGTTTCCTGGTCAATCGAAACACGAACTTCGACATCTTCCCGATTTCGTTTTCGAGTTGCGGTGGCCAGTGCTGCCTCGATAGCCAGAAATACCACATCTTTTTCTAGCTCTTTTTCTCGAGAAAGAACTTCCGCCATCATTAAAACTTCATCTTTAGTCATGCCACAATCTCCAGAATTATCGCCGCGATCGCGGAATCTTATTCTCGAACTCCGAAACCAGTCTTGCCCGGTCCATATCGTTGTAGGCGAGTTCGTACTCCTCCCCATCAACTTCCACTACAGCCCCTTCATCCGAAACGCATTTCAATAACCCAGTGAAATTTCGCCTACCAAGGTGTGATCTAATCATCCTTATCCTTACCACATTGCCCTCAGCCCGACGAAAATGTTCCGGCTTAGCCAAGGGCCTATCAAGGCCAGGCGACGAGATCTCCAGTGCATACTCACCCGAAATCGGATCGTCCACATCCAGCAAAGTGCTGACTTGCCTGCTAACCGTCTCACAGTCATCTAACACGATACCTCCAGGTGAATCGATATAAACTCTCAACGTCTTTGAGCCTGTACCCGTCAACTCAACCATAACCACCTCGTAGC
>LUSG01000218.1 GCA_001629395.1 Gammaproteobacteria bacterium REDSEA-S15_B12
AGGTGGGATTGGTCTGAAGCCCCAGCTGGAAATACTTTGTTGCCTTCTCAAGGTTACCTCCAGCAGCATAGATCAATCCAAGGTTGTTGTATGCCTCTGGCAAGTCAGGTTCAACTGCAATCAGCTTTTCGTAGATAGTAACGGCCTGATCGCTCTTTCCATCAGTTGTTAGGATGCGGGCTTTCAGGAACGAAGGCACGACAGCATCGGGCTGGAGGTCGAGCCATTGATCAACTTTCTCGAGCGCAAGGATTAGCTGATTGTTCTTGATGAGTTGGTCGATCGTCCCGGCATCAAATAGGTCATCAGCATTCGAAGCTGAACAAGAAACACTCCACAGTACAACTAAGGCTAGCCTTCTTAAGGTCGAATAACAGATAAGTGAGTGTTGAAACAATGAATCAGTCTCTCTACAACAGCTCAAAGATATGAGCTGGTAAAACAAAGATAGAGTTCGTCTATCAACGCGTTGCAAGTGCCTGAGCAGATGCCCATCGCGCTCGCCAGTCAGCGGAGACAGTCGGCAGGGCCATCACTTGGGAGCTATCTATCCAGCCCGAGACTGCACCGAAGATGCGGAGCCTGGCCCAGTCACCTTTGCGCCCGACAACCGTAACTTTTGTGCCGCTGTCCAGTGTGCCTAGTACATCTGCGGTTGATCGTGGCAGTAGTACCCCGCTCGTCAACAAACTTGCCCCAGACCCACACATCGAATCCGCTGGGTGACTGAATCATCTTCCAGTTTCCCTTGCTGCCAATAATCTTGATCGGCGTATTAGGTTTGAGCAGGGCGATTACAGCACCCCCGGTATCAGGTCGACCCAGAACGCGGGCATTGGCTTGGGTGATCAGGGCGGCTCGGAATAGCGCACTGGTCTGGCCGCTGGCTGAAGAAGGTGAGATATCAATAGCGGTATTTTCAGTCGTTTCACCAGAATCAGGTTGGGCTGCAGCACTTTGCCATTGGCTGAGCCATTGGTCGGTAACAGACGGGTGAATCTCGAGCTGGCTTGACAGTATCCATGCGCGCATCGTACGCGGTGCTGTAACCCTTACCCAGTCTCCTGAGGTGCTGAGTACGCGTACGTACTCACCTTTCTCGAAGTTTCCAATAACACTCGAGCCCCCCTGGGTTGATGGTCGTGTCCGGGCTCGAACTCCTTCACCGACAATCCGGGCAGTATCGCCATTTTGGGAAATCAGTGTACCGAATACCCAGACATTGATATCCACTGGAATGTGTACCTGGGACCACTTGTCGCGGGTGCTGATCACCTTGATGGGTGTGCCGCTAGAAAGCTTTGTAATGGCGTTGGATGTTGGTTTGGACAAGCGAACCACAGCGCCACGAGTTCCGACCGTTGCTGCATCGAAAGTGGACTCAGTAGCCGGGTCGGTTGGATTTCGTGGAGTGGAATCCTGGGCTGTAGTGTCCTTGGACAACTCTGCAAGTGTAAGGCCGGAGCGTTTGACTTCCTGTTGGATCATCAGAAGGCCTTTGTCAGCATTTGGGTATTTCTGTGCCGCGGCCTTATTCATCCAGTGGTAGGCTTTTCGCAGATCATGTCCTGCGCCTTTCCCTAGTAGGTAGCAACGTGCCAAACTGTACTGCGCTGCTGCTTCATCTTTCTTTGCCGATTTCTTCCACCAGTCGACGGCCCGCCCTAGATTCTGTCGCACGCCTAATCAATCGTCTGGGTGAGACTTTTGTTGACACCATGCCCTTTGTGATACGCGACACCTAGGAAATATTGAGCCTCTACATCACCTTTTGCCGCGTAGGATTGCCAGATTCGAACGGCGGTCTGGTAGTCCTGATTGTTGTAGGCTTTAACAGAATCAGTGAGATGATTGTTGCCCATGGCGCCTTGGGGCGCGAGGAGAACAAACACGACAACCAGAACCGAAAAGATTCTGGCATAGGGTATGGGTTCACAGGTTTTCACGGGAAATATAGTGTGTGAAGATCTCCGGGATCTCGCCTACCTCACTCCAAATCATGGTTAGTGCAACATAGAGTATTATCGCAAGCCCGGCATAAGCAATCCACCGTTGTTTCTGCAGGATTCGCGCGATGACTGTTGCTGCGCACATCATTAGTACCACAGACAAGGCAAGGCCGAAAATCAGAACGGCGGTGTTGTCTCGAGCCACGCCGGCGACTGCGAGTACGTTGTCTAGTGACATCGAAACATCGGCCATGATGATCAGGAAAATTGCGTGGCGCACAGACTTGGTCTCGCGCTGCAAGTTCTGATCATCTATACGCGATTCACTGGACCTAAGGTCCTGCCATAAATTCCAGCATACCCAGAGCAGTAGCAAGCCACCGACGAGGAGTAAGCCAGGGAATTGGAGAAGTTTTACGGTGATCAGGGCGAACAGGATGCGGGTGACTGCGGCACCTGCAATTCCGATAAAAATGACCCTCTGCCGCACTGCAGCGGGCACTCCAGTCGCCGCGAGAGCCACAACAATAGCGTTGTCACCGGCAAGAACCAGGTCTACCAGAACAACCTGAAATAAAGGCCAGATCTGATCAATAATAGTCTGCATGGTTACGAATAAATAGCGACGGTTGAAGTAATTGGAGATTGAGTATCGAGGTAGCCAATTATACTGATCTTCGAGATAGGTCCGGATTACCGCTCAACACAACACGTAGTCGGAGTGATTGAGTTTCCCCGGTTGTCAGTCAAGACGGCTAGAATATCAAGGGACGCCGGAGTGCCTGTTGCACCAGCAGATCAAGTTGTGTAACCGATGAAAGCTATGCAAAAGACTGAATTTCAGTGGATGGATCCGTTGCTGATCCACGATTTGCTCACCAATGATGAGCGGTTGATCCAGGATACCGTGGCACGTTATTGCCGGGATCGGCTACAACCTAGAATTCTTGAAGCGAATCGGCAAGAAACGGTAGATCGAGACATTTTTTACGAGATGGGTGAACTGGGAATGCTCGGATCGACCATAAAGGGTTACGGTTGTGCGGGACTTAACTATGTCTGTTATGGCCTTATAGCGCGGGAAGTGGAACGCGTTGATTCGGGTTACAGGTCGATGATGAGTGTTCAGTCCAGCTTGGTCATGCACCCGATAAATGCCTACGGATCTGAACAACAGAAGGAAAAATATCTTCCGCATCTGGCCACAGGAAACTGGGTGGGGTGCTTCGGGCTTACCGAACCCGACCATGGATCTGATCCGGGCAGGATGAGGACACGAGCACATCGAGTGGACGGCGGTTATCGTTTGGTTGGAGCAAAAATGTGGATCACGAACTCACCCATCGCGGATGTTCTTATTGTCTGGGCCAAAGACGACGAAGGCACGATCCGAGGATTCATCCTTGATCGCGGGATGGAAGGACTTTCTACACCTGTGATTGAGGGCAAGTTCTCCCTGCGCGCATCGGTTACCGGGGAAATTGTGATGGACAATGTTTTTGTGCCTGAACAGAACATGCTTCCCGGTGTCAGTGGACTCAGCGGACCATTTGGTTGCTTGAACAGGGCGAGATATGGTATCTCCTGGGGGTCAATGGGGGCTGCCGAGTTTTGCTGGCACTCAGCACGTAACTATGTGCTGGAACGCGAGCAATTTGGCCGCCCGCTGGCTGCAAATCAGTTGATTCAAAAGAAACTTGCCGATATGCAGACTGATATTGCTCTCGGGTTAAATGGCGCGCTGCGAGTGGGAAGATTGATAGACGAGGGTCGTATGCTGTCTGACGCAATTTCTATGCTCAAACGGAACAATTGCGGTAAAGCGTTGGACATTGCGCGTGATGCCCGGGATATGCACGGAGCGAACGGTGTGTCCGATGAATATCATGTAATTCGACATGTCATGAACCTGGAAGCTGTAAATACCTATGAAGGTACTCACGATGTTCATGCGCTGATCCTGGGAAGGGCGCAGACCGGGATTCAGGCATTTACGGGTTGACAACCGATGGCTGGGGCGCTTTCTCGGTTTAGGGTTTTGGATCTCAGTCGTGTTCTGGCCGGCCCATCCTGTACGCAGGTCCTCGCTGATTTGGGTGCGGAAGTCATTAAGATTGAACGTCCCGGTACCGGTGACGATACCCGCGGATGGGGGCCGCCGTATCTGAAGGCGGCGGATGATAGTGACACCTCCGAGGCTGGGTACTATCTCTCGGCAAATCGTGGTAAACGATCAGTGTGTGTCGATATCAGTCATCCATCCGGCCAGAGTGTGATCCAGGACCTGGCTTTGAAATCAGACGTCTTGGTAGAGAACTTTAAAGTTGGCGGACTCAAAAAATACGGACTGGACTACGAATCACTCAGTCGGGTCAATGAGCGGCTGATCTACTGCTCTATTACAGGTTTTGGTCAGGATGGCCCCGATTCAGCGCGGCCCGGTTATGATTTTATGATTCAGGGTACCGGAGGTCTCATGAGTATCACCGGTGAACGCGATGGCGTACCCGGTGCCGGGCCGCAGAAGGTGGGTGTCGCGATTGCAGATCTGGTTACTGGCCTGTATTCGGTTTCAGCCATCCAGGCTGCGCTGCTCAGCCGGGAGGTTACGCATAAAGGTCAGTATATTGATATGGCGTTGCTCGACTGCCAGGTCGCCATGCTGGCCAATCAGGCAATGAACTGCATGGTATCTGACGAGGTCCCGATAAGAGCAGGTAACGCACACGTCAATGTGGTGCCTTACCAGGTTTTCGAGTCGTCAGATGGGCACATTATTATTGCGATCGGCAACGATACACAGTTTGAACGCTTCTGCGAGTTGGCGGGTGTGCCCGAGTTAGCCAGGGATGCTCGCTTTTCCACTAACACGGGTCGTGTGCAACACCGGGCCGCACTGCTGCCCGAACTTGAACGCATCGTGAAACATCGCAGTTCGGAAGAATGGGCAACAGAGCTTGATCGCCACCAGATCCCGTGGGGGCCAATCAACACCATCGACCAGGTGCTGACGATGCCGCAGGTGAGGCATCGAAAAATGCGTATGCCAATGACACATCCACTGTCAGACCGATTTGAGATTGTTGGGAGCCCACTTAAGCTCTCAGACACCCCTCCGGTCTACCAGCATCCACCGCCACTGCTGGGTGAGCATACCGAGCAGGTGTTACGTGATCTTTTGCACTACAGTGACG
>LUSG01000219.1 GCA_001629395.1 Gammaproteobacteria bacterium REDSEA-S15_B12
CGACAATCAATCTACTCAAACCCCCCTGGGTTTATACCCTGGGGGGTTTTTATTAAGCACAAAGTGTCGCAGACGCGCCACTAAGATTTAGGAAGTAGCAATACAGGCAGTGATCCTCTAACTGGCCCAACCTTGTATATCCTCCGATTCAAAGATCACTTAACGATGAGCAATTTCTACTGATTAGGTCGTGAGTGCGGCCGCTACGTTGTTTGGTTCCCGTAAGTGACAAGCAACACGGTGCCCAGATGTGATCTCCTGCAACACCGGATCTTCTGTTCGGCAACGGTCGATCACATACGGGCATCGGGTATGAAACCGGCAACCCGATGGTGGGTTAATCGGACTGGGAACATCACCCTTAAGAATAATTTTTTCCTTGACTTCCCGAGGATCGGGTACGGGTACCGCCGACAACAAAGCTTCGGTGTACGGGTGCAAAGGATTCTTGAACAACGTTCTTGTGTCTGTGATTTCTACCAGTTTTCCGACATACATTACGGCAATTCGGTGGCTAACGTGCTCAACCACCGCTAAATCGTGCGAAATAAACAGCAATGCCAGATTGAATTCCTCCTGCAAATCAATGAGTAAATTGATCACCTGCGCTTGTACGGATACATCAAGGGCAGAAACAGGCTCATCGGCGACTATCAGCGATGGATTCAAAGCGAGTGCTCTGGCAATTCCCAAACGTTGTCGTTGGCCGCCCGAGAACTCGTGCGGATACCGCTCCATTGCCTCGGGTTTGAAACCCACTCTCTCGAAAAGCATCTGAACTCTTTTATTAATCTCGGAAGAATTGCCTTGCTTGAAGTTCTTTAAAGGTTCTGAAACCAAGGAGCCTGCGGAAAGTTTTGGATTGAGAGAAGAATAAGGGTCTTGAAACACCATCTGCATTTCACGCCGATGCGGCAGAATATCTGATCTGGATAATCCAGAAATATCGACACCCTTGAGGCGAACCTCACCAGCCGTGAGATCGAGCAGACGAAGCACCAGTCGCCCTACAGTTGACTTACCGCAACCACTTTCCCCAACCAATCCCAGTGTCTCACCACGGGCTATCTCGAAACTAACTCCATCGACCGCGTAAACGTTACCCACTTTTTTTGCCAACAGACCTTCCCGTACGTCAAAGTGCTTCTTGACATCCTGCACCGAAAGGATATTTTCAGCAGCAGTTGTGGTGACAGGTGTCATGGCGCAGACGATTCCAAACGATTGGCGAAGTTACCCGACTCCCAGCACGCTGCATAATGCTGCGCACGGTGTTCGGCCAGTTGCGGTGATTCAGCCACACACTGATCAGATGCGTAACTGCATCGAGGTGCAAACAAGCAACCGGGGATCTTCTCGATCAGTGAAGGCACCATTCCGGGTATCTCCTGCAGCCTAATCCGGTCACCGTCCCCTGCTAGGCTTTCGTTCAATCGGGGAATAGATGTCATCAGACCTTCGCTGTAAGGATGTAGCGGATAATGAAACAACTCCTCGACTGATGCTTCTTCAACCTTTCCTCCGGCATACATCACTAAAACCCGTTCACCCATTTCCGCGACGACCCCTAAATCATGAGTTATGAGTATGATCGACGTTCCAAAGTCATCTCGCAGTTCACGCATCAAGTCCAGGATCTGGGCTTGAATAGTTACATCAAGCGCTGTCGACGGCTCGTCAGCAATTAGAATCTTCGGATTGCACGATAAAGCCATCGCGATCATCGCTCGCTGCCGCATACCGCCGGACAACTGATGAGGGTATTCGTTGACTCTTTGGGAGGCATCCGGCACACGAACTCGATCGAGCATCTCGACTGCCCGATCTCGTGCCACCCGGTCAGAGACACCCTGATGGAGCGAAATAACTTCTGAAATTTGCCGGCCGATGGTCAGAACCGGGTTCAGTGAAGTCATCGGCTCCTGGAAAATCATCGAAATATCGTTTCCTCGGATAGCTCGCATCTCTTCTTCTTGGAGTTTAAGTAAATCAGTACCCTGGAACAGGATCTCACCAGACTCGATACGCGCAGGAGGTGTGGGCAACAAGCCAAGAATCGTCATTGCAGTAACGCTCTTACCGCAACCCGACTCACCTACGATACAGAGTGTTTCTCCTTCGTAAACATCGAGCGACACCCCGTTTACTGCACGTACAGTGCCATCTCGCGTGTCAAAGAATGTACGAAGGTCCTTGATCTGGAGAATTGGTGAACCCGTTCGCGCCACGGCTGGCGGTGAATTTTCCATTCTGAGTAACCCGACCTACCTCATGCCCCGAGCAATCCGCGGATCCAAAGTGTCACGCAGTCCATCACCCAGAATGTTAACCGTCATCACCATACTGGCTAAACACAGGCCAGGGAAAAATAGCAGCCAAGGCTTAAACTGGAAGTAGACCCGACCTTCAGCCATCATGTTGCCCCAACTAGGAACCTCCGGCGGAGGGCATTTCACGAATTGTCAAAACAATGGCCCGAACCAGGCGCACAACTCGCGGAATCTCTGGTACAGATATAGCAATGATAACGTTTTGGACACTCGAACCAACCAGCGCCATCAAAGCAATCGCAAACAATATACCTGGGATAGCCATAAGACCATCCATGATACGCATGACCACAGCATCGACTATCCGGACGTAGCCAGCCAGGAGACCAATAAATAGCCCAGCCGCGGTGCTGACCAATGCGACGAACAAGCCTACGCTGAGAGAGATGCGGGTACCGTAAATTGTCCTTGCGAATACATCTCTACCCAGATGATCAGTTCCAAACCAACCGAACTCACCGGGAGGCTTGAGTCGTTGCCAAGGTGCAAGCTCAAGCGGATCTGTTGCCAGGTAAGGCGCAAAAACCGCGACAAGAACCATTGCGGTAAGAATGGATCCGCTGATGATAACGGTTGGATTGCGCCGGATAAAATCAACCGTTCGGCCGGATTTGTCCGCACCTACCGTCTGCTCGGCTGCCAAGGCATCAATTGCGGCCATAAGCGATTAGTATCGAATCCTGGGGTCCAAGAATACGTAACTCAGATCTACGAGTAAATTAACCAAAACGTAGATCCCAGAAAATAGAATGATGATTGCCTGAATCACGGGGTAGTCACGGTGCAGTATGGCATCCACCGTCAACCTACCCAGGCCGGGAATATTGAAAACACTTTCTGTCACAACCACACCGCCAATCAGGAGTGCTATACCGACACCAATAATGGTGACGATCGGCACTGCTGCATTTTTCAAAGCATGACGAAGTAGAACAACGGTTGAACTTAGTCCTTTCGCTTTCGCAGTACGTATGTAGTCTTCGGCCAGCACCTCCATCACGCTGGCCCGAGTAATCCTAGCTATAAGAGCGATGTATACGACTCCTAGCGCAATACTCGGCAACACCAAACTTTTTAAACAGGGTATGACACCATCCGCGATGTGCTTGTAGCCTTGGACTGGGAGCCACTTAAGTTGGATAGCAAACACGTACATCAATATGTAGCCAATAACAAATACTGGTACAGAAAAACCCAGCACAGCAAATATCATCGCCGCCCGGTCTATCAAGGTGCGAGATTTCCACGCCGCAAGTACACCAAGTGGAATCGCGCACAATATCGCAATGACAATGGTGAACACAGTCAGCATCAGGGTTGGCTCAACCCGCTGGCCAATGAGCTTCGTGACAGGCAGATTGGAAAAAATCGACACGCCAAGGTCACCCTGAAAGACACTTTTAATCCATGTATAAAACTGGATAGGTATCGGTTCATTTAGCCCGAGCTTTTCGCGGATTCCTTCGATGTCGGCCGGGCTAGCGTAGTCACCAGCAATGATTGCCGCGGGATCACCTGGTGTCAGGTGCAGCAGCCCGAATACGAACACAGCCACCACCGCCATCACCGGGATGGTTGCCAAAATTCTCTTTACGATGTATGCATACATAAACTCAGTTTCGTCCAAGCCGGGGTGCAGTGGCTATCCTGTTACAGTTTTTAAACAAAGCGAGCCCCGGTGATTCAGCACGGTGAACATGTTCCCGTACTGGCATCGGGACTCAACTACCAATATATCAGTAGCTGGGATGATTGGGAACCAGTAAACTGAACCGAATCAATATGATTTTTGGGGGATCAACGTGAAAGTATTTATAACCTGCCTCGGCACGGAAACGAACACATTCTCAAACATGCCGACGGGCCTGACCAATTTCGAAGAGACCATGCTCTATCATGGTGATGCGACTGCAACTAGTACAGCACTATTTGCCATGCCTCTTGTGATCTGGCGCGAAAAAGCCGAGGCTGCGGGAGCCGAGGTAATCGAAAGCCTGTCTGCTTTCGCACAGCCTGCCGGGAATACGGTCCGATCTGTCTATGAGAATTTCCGAGATGAGATCCTGACCGATCTCAAAACGGCAATGCCTGTGGACCTGGTTCTACTCTGCCTGCATGGCGCGATGGTTGCAGACGGTTATGACGATTGCGAAGGTGACTTGACCCAACATGTTAGAGAAATTGTCGGCCCGGATACTGTCATTGGTATCGAGCTCGACCTGCACTGCAGTATCACGCAGTCCCTGACCGATCATGCCGACGTCATCATCACATTTAAAGAATACCCGCACATTGATCCACCTGATCGGGCACATGAACTCTTCGATGTCTGCTGGCGGACACTAAGAGGGGAAGTGAAGCCCGTGATGAATGTTCATGACTTAAAAATGATCAGCATGTGGCGTACCCCAGTCGAACCGGCCGCATCAATTGTTCGTCGAATGCACGAATTCGAGACTCAGGACGACGTTCTATCGGTATCTTTAGCCCATGGATTTCCGTGGGGAGATGTACCTGATGCCTCTGCAAAAATTCTCGTGGTTACAGACGATGCAATAAAAGTTGGCCGAAAAATTGCTTCAGAACTCAGTGAGACCATCTGGTCACTCAAAGATGAAACACACCCTACTGGACTCACCATCGTTGACGCGTTTGACACGGCATTGAAAGCCTTCTCTGGACCCGTCGTCCTTGCTGACCATGCAGACAATGCTGGGGTCGGTGCACCATCAGATTCGACCTATATTCTCCAGGCCCTCCTGGATAAGAATGTTGAAAACGTGGCGATCGGGTTTTTCTGGGATCCAGTGGCAGTTAGATTTTGCGTCGAAGGTGGTGAAGGCGCAGAATTTATGCTTCGGATCGGGGGCAAGGTTGGAGAGGGTTCTGGCCAACCTATCGATCTACCGATTACTGTTCGACGAATTGTCAATAATGCGGAGCAGTCTTTTGGGCGGGCAAAACAAGCGATGGGCTGTGGGGTTTGGGTTAGCGCGGCGAACGATCTTGATATTTTTCTAAATTCCACCCGCACACAAACGTTTCACCCCGACGCATTTGAGCAATTTGGTCTCAAACTCACTGAGAAAAAGATCGTTGTGGTGAAGTCGACCCAACATTTCTATGCTGGGTTTGCACCCATTGCCGAGTCGGTACTCTACGTTTCTGCACCAGGCTCGATAAATATGAACTTCGACGAGATCGATTTTAAGAAATTCACGGACCCCTACTGGCCAAAAGTAGCAGACCCGCATTCAATCTGAGACTTAGTCTCAGGAATGGACGTTGTTGTCCAACGGGTAAATTGGTCGTCTGAGCGCTTCATAATGAAGCTGGTCATTGCGTGACGTCGTCACGCCGTGACCGTCGCAACAAATCGTTGCGCGCGCCAGTGGCTGGAACCCGGCCCGATAATGAATTCTTGATTTAAGCAACAGGTAACGGCATTGAATCGGATCTATCCCATTGTTTGAGAAAATTCCTGTGTCCCAGGGCTCATGATGAAAAGATACCACCACAATGCGCATGCGCCCGGTATCCAGAACGGCCGTCGGCCCAGTCGATACTTCTACACCGGTATACATTGGTCCCTCTACCGTCCACCTGCCGTCATTCAACGAGATAACCCGACCCTCCACGTACCAAGGCTCCCCCAATCGGCCGATACTCGGCATATCGGTTTTGCCGCCGAGTTCGATGGATACCCTATTTCCCAATCCTGTTTCCTGCATCATCCGTACAGCCACAGGGTCCCAAACCACACCGACTGCTACATTCTCCAAGTTTTGATTGTGTACTTCCCGAATAACCTCCATGACATCAGCCGTACCGCCTGAACCGACGTTGTCAGCATGATCAAGCAACAACGTCGGGCCCTCGGTATGTTCTCTGGCCTCGCTCACTGCGAGATCCAGGGGACGCCCCGTGTAGATGAATCTGGTTCGATCGTCCCACGCCGCATCTAGTAAGCGATTACAAGCCGAACGGGCCTGTGCGTCGTTCCCATCTCCCACCACTACAGCGGATACGCCAGCATCACGAATATCAGCCATTGGAAATCCACCGAAAAAAGTAGCGGCGAGAATTCCCTCGCGCTCGAGTTTTCGGGTCATGTCCTGCAATCCAGACATCGGTATATCGGCAGTGCCCATGCACAATGTCTGAGCCAATATGGGACGATTACCCCACACCATCACCGGACTGACTTCTCCTTCCAATGTGCGAAACATTACCTTGGAAATCTGGTCACCAACCTCATACATATCAACATGGGGATATGTCTTAAACCCAATCATCATTGTGCAGTTGTCAATCATTCGCTGGGTCAGGTTGCAGTGTAGGTCCAGTGTCACGGCGATCGGCAGATCCGGTTGTATCGCCCGTATACGACTAAGCAAGCAGCCCTCCCCATCGGGTTCATGTTCAGCGACCATAGCGCCATGAAGGTCCAATAACGCGAGATCAAAAGGCTCCGCCTCGATCGGTGCCAAGATGGTTTCCACCATATCCTCGTAAACATCTCGTTGAACCGGTCCGCTGGGCATTGCTTCTGTCGCCAGGGGAGTTACCATCTCGCAACCTCGTTTACGTGCATGATCGATGTAGGCACCGGTGGGCGTATTGGTATCGCCAAATTGGTCGAGTACGTCGGTACCTGTGTAATAGGCCCAGTTTTTGAACCGAGTTAGATCTGTAGGCACCGGTGAGAACGTATTCGTTTCATGCTTCATCATTGCAATCAGGACCCGCATCAAATTGCTCCTATCAAAAATTGCGGTTGGAATAATTCATAGAACCACACGGTGTTCACATGTTATCACCCGGTGTTCATGAATAGGTAAACAGCCAGGCAAAATGTTCCCGTTCTCCAAATTTCTCTTGACCTACCGTCAATCAATCGATCAAATATTGCTCATTAGCTTCTAAACAACCCTCGTAGATATACGCACCTGCAGTGAGCACAGACCCGGAGAACCAATAATGAAAGTTATACAGCAGATTAAAAACAATCACACAGAACTCACGGCGTGGCGGAGGGATATCCACGCCCATCCGGAACTGGGCTTTGAAGAAGAACGCACTGCCAAACTGGTTGCCGACCATCTTGAGGGCTTCGGTTATCAGGTCGAAAGAGGTGTAGGCGGCACCGGTGTAGTTGGGACCCTACGTAATGGCGAGAGTTCCCGGACAATTGGCTTACGTGCGGACATGGATGCACTACCGATCCACGAATCCAACGAATTCGATCATCGCTCTACAATCGAAGGAAAAATGCATGCATGTGGACATGATGGTCATACCACTATGTTGTTAGGGGCAGCTAAGTATCTAGCAGAAACACGAAATTTTGACGGCAGTATTCATCTGGTATTCCAGCCTGCGGAAGAAGGTCTTGGCGGCGCAAAAGCAATGGTCGATGACGGTCTATTTGAGCGATATCCTATGGAC
>LUSG01000022.1 GCA_001629395.1 Gammaproteobacteria bacterium REDSEA-S15_B12
GAGCGAGACAATGAAGCTGTCAGAAAAGATGTTGTTCGCCGACTCGTCAGCATTGAAGTGGCGCGGGAGGCCTACGGTGTTGTACTTGACCCTGTAACGTTACAGACCGAAATGAAGGAGACCGAAGCTTTACGCCAAAGAATCCGGAGTACCCGGGGGGTACCGGCTGTCTTTGACTTCGGAAAGCAGGTTACAGGAGAATTAGGATCAGTTACGTCGTGACCTGAACAACAGGTTAGCAATACACCAAGGCGTGACGGATCAAGCGTAAAACATTAATGGATTCAAACCGGTAATACGACCCATGACTATAGAAACATTCGTTACTCTGGTGATCCTGGCCATTATCGCGGTCGCGATCTTCTACATTATCTCGGTCTGGGTGTATAAACGCGCCCCGGCAAACATGGGATTTATCCGCACCGGCTTTGGTGGCACCAAAGTCTGCCTTGGCCAGGGCGCAATGGTATTTCCTGTATTCCATGAAATCACCTGGGTGTCTTTGGAGACCATAAAACTGATCGTTAGCCGTTCACGTGATCAGGCCATACTCACCACCGACAAGATTCGCGTTGACGTGGTCGCAGAGTTGTATACCCATGTTGGTCACACCGAAAACGACCTGCTGACTGCGAGCCGAAGCCTGGGAGAAAAAACATTTGATGCAGAGAATGTGAGGATCCTGCTCGAAGCCAAGATAATCAGCGCTTTACGCAGCTATGCCGCCACGAAAACACTGACCGAGCTACATGAAAATCGTGATCTATTCGCTAAGGATATCAAAGCTCAAGTGATGGAAAGCTTTAGTGCAAATGGCCTCCTCCTTGAAGAAGTTACCATCGTAACCATGGAGCAGACAGGAAAAGAATACTTCAAGACTGACAATGTGTTTGATGCCGAGGGTCTGAAAATCATCACCGCCATTACATCCAAAGCCAAGAGGGAAGTTCACGAGACGGAAAAGAAGGCCAGTGTAGCGATCCGACAGAAAGAGCTTGATACGCAACTCGAGCTACTCGAAATCGAACGCCAGGAGGCATTTGCGCGCGCCAACCAAGACAGGGCCGTTTCCAATGAACAGGCGCTACGCGTCGGTGAGAAACAGCGTTATGTCCTTGAACAAAAGATGGCTGTTGAGGAAAAAGAAATTCGTAACGAGCAGACGCTGGAGCAGCTGCGTACTGAACGCGACATCGCTATTATTGAGGAGGCACGCAAACGTGAGGTAGCGGAAATTGACAAGACGCGCATCACCGAACAGGAACGTCGTGACCGTGAGATTCAGCTGATCGAAAAAGCCAAGCAGGAAGAACTGGCCAATATCCAGCGGAATCTAGACCTCGAAAAGGCAGAAAAAGACCGGCAAATTGAACTGCACGAAAAAGCCAAGGAGGAAGAACTGGCACAAATCAAGCGTGACCGTGCGTTAAATACCGCGCTCAAAGACAAAGAAATCCAGTCGATATCTAACGAACGTGAACGCGAACAGGCTGAGATACAGCGACAAACAGCTCTAGCAGCCGAGGAGGAAAAAGCCCGCGAACAACGAAACCAAGCAGCCGAAGCAGCCGAAGTAGCCATCCAAAAGCAAAAGCTTGATAGCCGCCTGGCATCGCTTGAGGTTGATCAAAACGATGCATTCGCATCAGCCGCTCAGGAAAAGGCGATTGCGGAAGAACAGGCTCGTGTCCTTACTGAAAAACAGATTTTTCTCCTGGAGCAGCGATGGCAGGTCGAACAAGAGGAGATCCAAAAGGAACTTTCTGTTGAACAGGCACAGATCGATAAAGAATCGCAGGTGTTGCTCGATTCTCAGAAGAAGGAAACAGCCGAAGTCCAGCGCTCGCTTGCCCGTCAGCGAGAAGAACGTGACCGAGAAATCGCCCTGACCACGAAACAGATGGAACTAGAACAGGCGGAAGCCAAACGACTGGAGGCTACCGCAGCAAGACAACGAGCAGAACACGAAGCCGAATCAGTTCGCCATGTAGCTGATGCAGAACGTCAGCGAATCATCGATCTGATCGAAGCCGAGAATAATGCTCAAACACGTCGGGTTGAAGAAGAAAACAAAGCGCAGATCTCCAAAATGCATATGCTGGCCCAGGCCGAAGCTAGAAATGAGGCCGCACAGCGGGAAGCCGATGCCACGCTGACACGGGCGCGAGCTTCGAGTGAGGCCCAACAGATCAGCGCTTTAGGCATAGAAAAAGAAGCTGCCGCTAAAGGACGGGCGGAGATGGAAGTAGAACAACTCCGAGTTGAGAACACCCAACGTATGCTTGAAGCCGAGGCCAGCGGTATTGAAGCCAAAGCTGACGCGCTGAAAAAATACAATGATGCCGCTACTTTTCTGGAACTGTCGAAAATGCATATCGAAGCGGAACGTGATGTTCGCAGTGACCAAGCTAAAGCAATGGGTAACGCGCTGCAAGGTGCCCAGATTCGAATGTACGGGGGCAGCGATGATGGCACAATCGACAACATTCGAGGCCTGTTCACTTCCGGTTTTGGTGTCGGTGAAGCGCTGGAAGGCCTGGCACAGGCTCTCCCAGAAGGTCTTCGACAACGATTCGCACAAAACGGCGTTCGTGGGCTTTTTGGCACACCCAGCAATGCCGGCAACTTTCAGAGCGCCGTCGAACAGATCGGAGAACTGCTGAAAAACGTCCTGAAGACCAAAAAAGATCGTGAAGCAACGAGTTTCAAAGATGCTATCGACCAACTGCAGACCGCTGCCGGTTCCGATGTTACTCATGCTGAAGCAGTGTCGGTGCTTGTCGAGTTTAACCAGGGAGGCACCTTTGATGATGTACCGTTCGAGACCGTCTGGGGTCTGATCCTGGCCACTGCCAAAAACGTCAATTAACGCCAAACAACGGTAGGCTCAAGATGGCTGACCTCGACGTCGTTTTAGTCGACGTCTGTAAGACGTTCGCTGGCGACACAAAAGCTGTAATTGATTTCAACGCTGAAATCGAACATGGGGAGTTTGTTGCCATGCTCGGTCCGAGTGGTTGCGGTAAAACCACAACACTGCGCATGATTGGTGGTCTTGAGGATGTTACTTCAGGGCAAATCTATTTGACTGGTAAGAACGTTACGGATCTGCCACCTTCAGAACGTGACACATCTATGATGTTCCAAAGTTTTGCGCTTTTCCCACACCGATCTGTTTTCCAGAACGTCGAATTCAGCTTAAAGATGCGTGGCCAATCCCTCAATGAACGACAACAATCGGTATGGGACATGCTAGCTATGATCGGCATGTCAGAACTTGCAACTCGCTACCCTCGTGATCTTAGCGGCGGCCAGCAACAGCGGGTGGCACTGGCACGTGCGCTTATCAGTCGACCAGCTGTTTTGCTGCTGGACGAGCCCCTTGGCTCGCTGGATTTTAGTCTGAGACAAGCCATGATGGTGGAACTCAAGAAGATTCAACAGGAGCTTGGCATAACTTTCATCATGGTGACTCACTCACAGCAGGAGGCTTTGTCTATGGCTGACAAGGTAATTGTCATGAGCGACGCCATAATTCAACAAACCGGAACGTCTCGGGAGATTTACGAAAGGCCTAAGACAAAATTTGTCGCTGAGTTCATTGGAAACAACAATCTATTTTCAGGGACAGTACGATCCAGAAGTGGATCAGTTGTCATCCTGCAACGGGATGATCAATTGTTCTACATCGCCGAGCATGGATTTTCCAGTGACATAGGGATTGGTTCGGAAGCTTTTTTTTCGGTTCGTGCCGACAAGATGCACACTAACCGGCAAGAGGACATGGCTAATCAAATCACCGGCAAATACATCGCTACCGAATATATTGGCTCACTTGAAACCGATGTATTTGAATTCGGAAATAATCACTTCGTGCACGTAGAGCAACACCGGGATGCAGTCAAACGCAACTACACGGTAGGTCAACAAGTTGATATCTATTGGCCAGCGGGTGATGGAGTTCTTCTAGCTAAATCCTGAACGAACTTTATAATTTTCAGCGTCATTGATGTTCTCGTGCCACATTTCATCTGTCGAAACAAGGAATAATCCAAGCGACGAATTACTATCAATCAAACAACGTCAATGGGTTCTCCGATATAGAATGCTGTAAACCACTAGGAATAATCCAATCATAAGCAACGAGAAAATGGTCGACGCAGTACCTAATGCAAACAGCGTGGGACGAATTCTCTGTGTCATTGACGCATTGATATCGAGTGGCAATGTATTGAACTCCCCGGCCAATAGCGTCGTTCTTGCGAACTCATCGTAGGACAGCGTAAAGCCAAACAACCCTGCAGCAACGATACCTGGAAGGATGAGTGGTAGCGTAACTTCCTTAAATACGGTCCATTCGTTAGCTCCCATGTCCCGGGCAGCTTCTTCCAGGCTGACATCGAATCGATTAAACACAGCCATCATTACCAAGAAGCCAAATGGCAGCGTCCATACAACATGAACACCAAGCGCTGAAGACCACCATGCTGCTGGTATTCCGATCTGTCTCATCAAGGTCGCGAGACCGAGACTCAAAAGAATCCCCGGCACCATCAAACCTGCCATAACTGTATAGAAAAGGAGATTTGAACCGATAAATTTCTTACGGAAAGCCATCGCCAGCATGGTCGAAAAGAGCGCCGTAATGACCATAACAATCAAGGCTAAAATCAATGAGCGCAGCAGGGCACCCTGCATATCTCCGACAGTTGAAGGTTCGATCAGTTTCTGCCACCAATAAAAACTCGCACCCCGCATAGGAAAACTCGTACCACCTCTTCTGCCCTGAAAAGACAAGATAAACATGGCTATCATTGGTCCGTATATAAAAATCAGAAATAGCCCGTAATAACCGCTAAATAGTGTGGTAACCCATGCCTGTTTTCGTTTTTGCTTGCTCCAACGTGCCATGATTACAATTCCTTCCGAATATTTACTAGGCGAAGAATAATCACGACGCCGATCATCATTGCAAGCATTAACATAATGGCGTTTACTGCCGCAAAAGGGTAATTGGCTATTGCATAATAATTTAATATTACTGTACCGACCGTGCTGCCTTTACCCCCATAGACCACCACGGCCGTAGCAAACTCACCCATCAACATTACGAATATAAAAATCATTCCGATGGCGACGCCAGGAAGAGATAGCGGCAGAATGATCTCCCGAAATATCTGAAACGCCGTCGCTCCCATATCTCGCGCCGCCTCGATAATATCTGTATCAATCTTAGCCAAAGAAAAGAAGATTGGTCCAACACACAAAACCACATAGAGTTGCACTAACGCTGTGGTGTAACCAAACTCCGAATAAAGCAAAAAACGAGCAGGTTTGTCGATAACACCGAGTGAAAGCAATAAGGAATTGAGTAACCCACGTCTACCAAGCATTGGCAGCCAGGCTACCGCACGAATCAGGTAGCTTGTCCAGAATGGAACCATACATACCAGAAACAACGCCATCTGCCACTTGAAACTGCTGACTCGCCGGGCCAGAAAGTAAGCAATTGGATAACCGATCAACAGACACAGGGCCATGACCTCCAACGTATAAGCAAAAGTACTTCCCAGTGTTCGAATAAAAACACTGAGTTTCAAAAAATTTCTATGCGATGAATCAAAAAATCCTTCCGAATGAAAATACTCGCTGTAGTTTCCAAAATTAAGATCAGGACTTAGTCCATGTCCAGTTGAAGTCCACAAACTGAAAACTACTATACTGATAAGTGGTATCACCAAAAATACCATTAGCCAGAGGACACTTGGTGCAATCAACCAAGATACCGGGAACCCCTCTTGCCGATGCCGATTTGACACAGTCTTTTTGAGCGCACCTTCGGCTGGCTCGGGTTGAGGTCCAACCAGACCCGGATGTGCTGACGATGTTATCTGATTCATGCTCGGCCTGACTCTACATACAAGCTAAATCTTTTCAACCTTCAAAGTAATCTGCCCGGAAATAATCTATCTGGGGCTAGTCTATTTAACTGTTTTACTTTTGCGACATGCCGTATATCACTGGACCTTAGAAGCCCGTCTAAAAGAAAAGCGGCGCCTCAACAGCCCAACTAAGTTAGGCCAAATTGAGCCGCCGCTTACTACTTCTGTCTACTTGTGAATGCTAATCTTATGTACCTAAGAAATCAGTACAACTTACTAACTGGCTATCAATCTTCTCAGGCTTCCAATCAGCAAATGAGATGCTCTGTTAAGCAGTCAGGAATTCCGTCCATCTCTTAACGAGATAGTCGTTCTCTTTCATCAGCGAATTCCAGACACCAATGTTAGAAAAGCGGTCCCAGTAGGATCCACCATCCCGAACCTCACCTTTTGGAACTAGCGGGTTGCCAAACGGATCCATCAGTTCCTTTGCTGCCGGCTTGCCCATGTACCAGTAGTCCCATTCTTCTGGTTCGAGGTGCTTCTTAACATTTGCAGTTTGAGACATGTAGTAACCCTGTCGGGCGACAAATGCTCCTGCCCAACCGTCGAGCCACCAATTGATGTACTCATAAGCCTGGTCGAGTTTCTTACCAGAGACCTTATTAGATATCGAGAGCCCGCCGTGCCAGCCTCGGTAGCCCTCTTTGAGATCTGCATAGACACAAGGCACACCTTCAGCACGAATTGCTGTCACTGCGGGTGACCACATGCTCTCAACAGCGACTTCACCCGATACCATCAGGTTGACAGACTGTCCAAAAGTTTCCCAGAAAGCGCGAAAATGACCTTCTTGCTTTTTCTCAATGAGGAAATCCATCAAAATATCAATTTCCTCTCGTGTCATATCACCTTTGTCTCCAAACTTGACGAGGCCCATGGCCTCTGCGCCCATCGCTGCATCCATCACACCGATCTGGGGCACATTCAGCAGTGCGGTCCGTCCCCGAAATTTTTCGTCAAACAGAGAAGCCCAACTCTCTAACTTACCCCCTGTTTCTTCCGGGTTGTAACCGAGCGTGTCGGCATTGTGCCAGGTTGGAACAGCTGATACCCAGCGTGTCGGGCCATCCACCAGGTCGCCACTTTCGTTAAGCCACAACTTACGGAAAGGCGCATCGCCGTCGCCTTCCTTAGAATCAGGCGTCAACTTACCGGTCTTACTAAGATCAGAGATCGAATCCCATTCTTTGACACGGGTCGTATCTGTTGGATGCCAGACTTTAGCGGGAATAAACACATCGAAGTCATTGTAGTAACCTTCAGCAATATCGTATTGATCGTTCTGGTTCAACATCTTCCCGAACATAGCGCCGTAACCAAGCGCTTGACCGCGAATTTCAAACCCCAGATCCTTCGACGCCTGGCTTTGAATCTCGTTGATGATGCTGACACCAAGTCCAATGGTGCGTAAAGGTTCATTTCCCGTTGAAATGTACGGGAAACTGGCTGCCACGGTGCCCGCGGCTACGGCTTTTGCCGTCGTCCCCATGAACTGCCGACGGGTTACTGCAGAACCACTTCCAAGCGCAGTTCGTTTTTTAATCTTATCTGTCATCTTCACTGTCCTCCATAGTTTACTGCGTTAAGTCTGTTACATCGGCCATCAGAACCCTGTTCCGCACCGATATCCCCATCCTGCCGTCTATCCTACATCCCTTTACATCTTTTTTGCCCACCCTGCCCCGGTACTGATCAGGCGTGAGCCGGTCGTATCAACTTCAACAACCAGAAAATAACACAGAAAATGCCCGTTATGATCACCAGGGCAATGGTTGCGGCAATTCTCTTGCCAAAATTTGAATCGAACCCGTAGCCGTTCTGGAGTAAATACACACACAAGTTTTGAACAGCTTGCAGGGTCGCTCCGCCACTCAGCAAAATAGCGGTAAATGTTGAACCACGAAGAGAAGTCAACACCATAGATTCGACACTGCGTTGCTGAACGATATGTACTTTGTAAGCATGCCAGTGGAACGTGCAAAATCCGATGATACCGATGATGAGGGCTACCCAGAATATTGCATTACTGTAACTCACCCCGTTTAACACCAAGGTGAACAAATCTTCAAACGGTTGAAAAAAATACAAAAAAATCAACACCAGTATGAGTAGGAGAAATCCTACTAACGTCCAGAACCACTGCCATCCCGTCATCGCCACCTCACCTGCACGTCTAAATCAGTCTAAAGCCTCGGGTTCACCTGAGACCCGCTCTATTCTTGAATTATCCCCCCGCGTGGGCCTTAGTAATCTGACCCAAAATGGACCCGATTACAAGCGACAAGGCAGTGCTTTACCGGCTTTGCCGTCCCTCAGGGTGCTGCACCCAATAACAGAATACCGTAAAGGACTATAAATACTGTGTCGCGAACCGCACCACCACCCTGCTTTTGCGACCCCCGGGTAGCGATCAAAGCAATAATCTCTATCACCATAAATACGATCGCCAGAACGACGAACGGCCACACCGAAGACCACCAGGCTACGGTCTCAACGACATCCTCGGCCTCATGAACCCATTGCCAGATGTAAAGCAGAACGGGTGCCACAACAAAATAGCCGTAGGCAACGAGAAAACGATACCGGGTAACCTTCCGATCCACTAACCAGAACACAAAAAAGAAAAGTACCAGGTTCAAAAGATCCCAAAACAAAGCGCTGTAGGACTCGGCTGCAGCGTTCTGGATCAGATTTAGGAAACCAAGAAACACAAGAAAAACTGCTGCGTCACAAAATACCCATTCTCTGAACGGTTCACCTTTAGCCTTGATCGACCAGGCCCGCGTTGCTTTGTCAAACAACAGAACCAGTGCCACACCTAAAACAGCTGGGTAAACCAAACCGACCATCAGTCGATACTGGCTGATCGTGTCCACATAGACCCAGTTCAAGACCAGAAAGGCAACCACTAAAACGAGCAACCCAAGCAACCGAGAGCCGGCGGGGGTCTCGGCAGTTTCAGGCATCGATGAAGCTGAATCCCCTCTGGTTCCAGTCGCCGGTATACCTATCCGGCGGCGGGCAACCATACCAATCGCAAATGCGACCAATCCCCCCAGGCCGAGAACCAGCATCGCAACTAGAAAAACCATCGATCGGGTCTCTCCCCGCCAGGCGGTCTCGAGCTCTAGTCCTGAGGGATACAGAAAAGCAATCACCACGATCACCGCGACAACCAGTCCAACCAGGGCCAAAACTGCGAGCAGATACTCAAACCAGCGTGGGCCTGAAGAAGGCTCACTTCCAGAGATTGTAGCCACAGATCGTCCTTCTTTATTACGTACCACGAGATAAATCACGAACACAACTACGCCGACCAGAGCGAGGGCGGCCATCACAAGGATAAACGTCAGTGGCTGTGTTTCCAATAGCGTAGCTCCGAATCACTAACACACCATCAGTGGCACCCATTCATAAAGAAAATTTCAGGTATCGCAAAGAAGTTTTTGCGCACATCTAACAAAACTCTGTTCAGCAGCAGCCTGTAACCGCTTCCCAGCAGAGTATTCCCGCCCGGTATTTGTATTTGTGCCTGTCTCGCTGGCATAGCC
>LUSG01000220.1 GCA_001629395.1 Gammaproteobacteria bacterium REDSEA-S15_B12
CCTGGAGACAGTGTGTTGACCCGGATCTGGTCAGCTGCATAGTCGAGCGCCATACCCTTTGCCAACTGAGTCAGGGCACCTTTGGTGGCACAGTAAAGGCTTTGCCCGGCGCTGGCGACCCGAGCCATCTGCGATGCGATCAGAATAATCGTGCTGCCGGGGGATTTCTTCAGATGAGGAATGGCGTGCTTGCTGATCAGGAAACAACCCGTGAGGTTCACATCGAGGGCGTGCTGCCAGTCCTGTTCTGAAAGTTCGTGAACCGGTACGATCGGAGACAACAAGGCGGCCCCGCCGATGACCGTGGTGAGTTGGCCGAAACTCGATACGGTGAATTCCACGGCCTGTTTTGCTGCGTCGGTATTACCGACATCACAGGTAATCGATTCAGCCCGCCCGCCTTTCTCACGGATACCCTGTGCCACGGCAATGGCGCCTTTCTTATTGATGTCCGCAACCATGACTGCTGCACCTTCTTGTGAAAAGCGTTCGACGATGGCACGGCCAATACCATTCGCAGCACCGGTAACCAGTGCCACTTTACCGTCAAGTTTTCCGTGTGATTCGGTCATTCGGCGTTATCTGTGTCCAGGTCAGTGTTGAGCAGTTTTGCAAGATCGGAAAATGGCTTGTGCGTTGCTGTGCTGGAACGCTGTTCAGGATGTGGGTCTGCCGTTTGCGGGTCGACCAGACGCGCATGCTCATTATCATGGCAGTAAATGCAGAGATTCTCCCAGTTGCTGCCATCGGGCGGATTGTTGTCGTGATTATGATCCTTGTGATGTACGGTCAGTTCGTGAAGGTTTTTCTCATTAAACTCGCGCCCGCAGCGGCCACAGACCCAAGGATGGATCTTGAGAGACTGCGCACGATAGCCTTGCTCTCGAGTGTCTCGAGCCCGGATTGCATCGACCACAGCCTTGTCGAGTCTTTGTTCGTGGTTATCCATACAAATTGCACCACTAGCGGTTTAGGGGCTGGTTATTCAAAGCGGTAACTGTTCACAAGGTGATCAGTGTACCAGTCCGGTCAGATTCGTAGATCGCATCTTCAATTTGAAGGTTTCGCAGGTATTCACGCCCTGAAATTGGTGTGGGCAGATTGTTAAGGAAACACTGAACGAGGTGAGACTGGCAGGCAAAAACGCTGTCCCCGGCGAAACCACGGTTATCCCAGTGATAAGTGTGTTCTTGTTCGGAATCACCATGGCGCCTGATAAAAAGGCGACCAGCGCCATCGAGTCGCAGTACGGATTCGGATCCTTCAATCAGCATTTCACCCATTGTTAGGCGAGGGTCTGGCGAATCATGGTCAACTAATCTGTTGGCATCCCATAGACCACAGATGCCATCTCCAAACTCAAACAAGACGGTGCCGGCATCCTCTCCGGCAATGGCTGAATTCAGTCGTCGCAGATTGGCATAGACCCTCTTGATGTCTCCAAATAGGTAACGATAGGTGTCAATAAAATGAATTCCGGTCTCATGAACCAGGAAGCGTTCCATTTGTTGAAAATAGGGTTGACGGTTCAGGTAAGCCTCAGACCCCTGGCCATCACCAGGTCGTAATCTGAAGGAGACGGTATATAGCTCGCCTAGCCTCTGACTGTCGAGCAGATTGCGAATTTCTCGGTACCAAGGTTCAAAACGGAAGTTTTCGTGGACAGCAAAAAATGATTGATTCGCTTCCGCTGACTCAACCATGCGGTGTGCAGTCGGTGTGTCTGGGGCCAGTGGTTTTTGACAGATAATAGCGGACCCGGAATCAATAGCAGTGTGGACCAGCGCTTCATGGGAGTCCGGAGGTGTGATGATATCGAGGATGTCTGGTTGAATTTCCTGGATCATGGCCTCAACATCAGTAAAATCCGCTGGGATACCATGGCGCTGGGCAGTCGATCGGGCGCGGGATGCGTCAAGATCACAAACGGCCACAAGTTCAATTTCTTCTATACGCTGCCAGGCATCATAGTGATACTGGGAAAAATATCCGGCGCCAATGCCGGCCACTTTAAGGGTCATAACACCAGACAATTCTACAGGGGGGCGTAGGTCAGGCAAATGGTAGTACTAATCGAGTCAGGCGGGGCATTAACCAGGGCCTCAACGCTG
The DNA here is from genome assembly GCA_001629395.1 of Gammaproteobacteria bacterium REDSEA-S15_B12. Classification (GTDB taxonomy): domain Bacteria; phylum Pseudomonadota; class Gammaproteobacteria; order Arenicellales; family UBA868; genus REDSEA-S09-B13. The sequence goes on from LUSG01000220.1 coordinate 2,112, forward strand.
CCCGCTGCGGTGCAAATTCCAATCCTAGGTACCCGCTGTTTGAATCAGGATAGGCCAGCCATACATGACAGGATGTACTGCAGCTACCGCGAATCGAACAACTTAAGTGCCAGGACAGGATAAATGTCGCCATCGAGCCCAAATGAGTTTGTCGCAATGCTTGATTGTCAGCGTCATCTGTTCGATATACCCGACGATGTGGCCTATCTGAATTGTGCCTATATCTCCCCACTGCTGAATGCGGTGCGCGATGCCGGCATTGCAGGTACGCAGCGGAAAAGTCATCCCTGGGAAATCTTTCCCCGGGATTTCTTTACCGATGCTGAAGAAGCCCGCGGACTGTTTGCTGAACTTATTGGTGCTACGGCCAATGATGTTGCGCTGGGTTCTGCTGCCAGCTACGGTACTGCAACTGCTGCGCGGAATCTGCCCGTTCAACGCGGGCAGCGTATTCTCGTGTTACAGGATCAGTTCCCATCCAACGTCTATTCCTGGCACGCACTTGCGAACGAGTCGGATGGGACAATACTGACCCTGCAACGGCCTCAGGATGACGACTGGACACGGTCAGTTCTTGAGGCCCTGGATGAGCGGGTGGCGATTGCCGCCTTGCCCCACGTTCACTGGACCGACGGCGCTATGCTCGATTTGGTACGAATCGGTGCGCGCTGTAGAGAAGTCGGTGCTGCGCTGGTTATTGATGGTACCCAGTCAGTTGGGGTATTGCCTTTCGATGTTAACGCCATCCAGCCCGATTTTCTTGCGGTTGCAACTTACAAATGGCTGCTTGGGCCGTACGGTGCAGGCTCCTGGTCGATTATCGAGACAGCTATCAGCCCGGCGCGCGACGCTATGATGTCGGCGAGCGGGGCAATATCCATCTGGTGCCGATGGCTAAAACAGGGTTGCGCCAGTTACTCGACTGGGGAGTGGGCAACATACAGCACACAATACGTGCTCGCACTGATCGGATTGCTGAGCGAGCGGTTGACATGGGCATTGCTGCGTTGCCACCAGCGCGTAGAGCAGGGCATTACTTGGGCTTGCGATTTCCTGGGGGCGTGCCGGAAGGTTTAGCAGACCGTCTTGCCCGGGAAAACGTCTATGTCAGTGTTCGTGGACGAGAAGCGGTTCGGGTGACTCCCCATCTGTGGGTCACGGATGAGGATGAAGACCGCTTCTTTGAAGTTCTGACATCAGCGTTGGCGCATTGAATTCGGGGTAAGTACTATCGTGACAATGTTTCTGCAGTTGGCCACTTATTAGAGGATCTTGTAACTATGGAAAAGTCGTATGACATCGAGGGCCGCGAGGTCATCGCAGCGGTTAAGGGGTTGAGAACACAGATTCTCACGATCGGGCCGGATCAGTGTGTGCCCTGGCATCATCACAGTGAAGTGACTGATACGTTTTTCTGCATCGAAGGACCCATGCAGATAGAGACCCGCAATCCGGATGATCATCGGGTCCTGTCACCGGGGGAGACCACTGCGGTCGGTGCAGGTCAGCCTCACCGGGTGTCGGGAGTTGACGATGGACGGTGCAAGTTTCTTATCATCCAGGGCGTTGGCGAGTACGATTTTGTACCCGACGACTAAAGTGGTAGCTATGCGCCTGCCTTTAAGCCGGTGGGCTCGGCAATGCCGCTGATCACCAGCTTGGGTTCCGTCCCCACGTTTGAACGTGTTCAGTTTGAATGCGCGTCCAAAGCACTCAGAACGGGTGCCAATGCTTCTATGGAAGCACAGGTGGTAGGCTCCAACGAGATCTGCACATGGGATACGCCGGCCTGATTGTAGCGCAGTAATTCTTCCGCGATGGTCTCAGGGGGGCCTGTCAAAGGAACCAGTGGTTCTGATGCGAGGCCACTGGGTAGACGGTCCCACCAGTTATCAGCGCTAGAATCTGCCAGCAGAACAGCGACGCTTGATTCGAGGGTTGATATGTCCCGGTCCTGCAATGCACAGGCCTCTTCCAGTTCTGGCACGGCCTGGATATATCCTGTCACCGTGTTGTGAGTAATGTCGTAGTAGAGATTCCACATATCTGCGTAGCGTGCCGTCAGCCCCTGCATGCGCGGTGAGCCGGTATTGGTGCCAATCAGGATCGGCGGCCCGTTAGCACGTGGACCGCGCGGTTTGAGCTCGCACTCCCGGGCGCGATGATAGGTGCCCGTATAGTCGATCTGGCCATCTCGCAGCAGGCCACAAACAATGTGAATCGCTTCCTCGAAACGGCTGACCTTGTAATCAAATGGAAAACCGAAGGCTTCGTATTCGAGTCTGTGGTAACCCGAACCCAAGCCAAGAATAAGGCGACCCCCGCTGATCTCATCGACGGTATCTGCCATCTTGGCGAGCAAGGCGGGATTGCGCCAGCCCATCGCAAGCACCAGTGTGCCGAGCTCGACACGCTCTGTGATCGCAGCTAGGGCAGACAGAAATGACCAGGCTTCCCACACACCTCTGGGGTGATCTTCACCGTCGAGCTGGTAGAGCAGGTGATCCACAACCCACAATGAATCAAATCCCACATCTTCGGCCAGTCTTGCCATATCGCTGACTTTGGACCAACTGCGAACCCCTGGACCGCGCAGGCCTTCGGTTTGCGGGAGCATGAGTCCGACCTTTAGTTTCCGAGGGTGTTTTGTTTGGGTCATAACAGGATTTCTCTATGTCGGAGAGATAGGTGGATTCGGGTACAGCGTTTAAGGGTAATCAAAGCAATGCCTCGTTGTGGTTAGGTTTTAGTTAATACTAGCTTTTTATTAGGTGAAATATCATGCCCATGTAGGTGGGTGCTCGAGAGATGCTTAGTGAAGCGCCTGAGGCAGCCCAATTTAAATGGCGTGCAAAATGTGACTGGGTCCGCGGGACTCATAGCCAGACAAGTGTTGAAGGTTTTTTTGGACTTGGTGAGGAACAAAGTCACAAATCTACGCACACGTTCGATGCCGACCATCCCGAGGTCTTTTCGTCGGAGGATCATGGCGCTACCCCTGTAGAAATTGTACTTGCAGGGTTGGCCAGTTGCCTGACAGCAGGTGTCGCTGCAGTTGCCCAACATCGGGAGATTCAACTGAATTCTGTTTCCGCTACGCTTGAAGGTGGCATGGATGTTCAGGGAATTCTTGGTATCGACAGCGATGTCCGCAATGGATTTGACGGTATCAAAGTGACTTACAACATCGATGCTGATGCGTCACAGGAAGATATCGAAGCGCTGGTTGCTCAGTCACAGAAACGATCTGCTGTCTACGACATAATTACCAACCCGACCAATGTTACGGTAGAGGTCAGCTGAACCGATAATCCGTGGTATCTGGGAGTCCATTAAAGATCGACACCGTAGTCATCGGTGCCGGTCATTCCGGGTTGGCGATGAGTTACTGCCTCAACGAGCGGGGGGTAGAGCATGTGCTGCTAGAACGCTCAGATGTCGCGAATTCGTGGAAGACCGAACGCTGGGATTCGCTAAAACTGCTTACGCCCAACTGGCAGAGCCGGTTACCGGGGTTGGCCTATGAAGGAGATGATCCTGATGGTTTTATGACCGTTCCGGAAGTGATCAGTTTCGTAGATCATTATGCAGATGTCATCTCGGCACCGATCCAAACCCGTACCACTGTAACGTCTGTTCGCTGTTCAGGCGACGGCTATCAGGTCGACACCAACCGAAATACATGGAAATGCCGGACGATAGTTGTTGCAAGCGGTGCGTGTAACGTTGCGAGTATACCGGCAATCGCGGCGTCTGCTCCTTCTTCGATTACCAGCGTTACACCGCTGGATTACCGTAACCCAGACCAATTGAATAAAGGGGGAGTGCTAGTTGTTGGCGCATCGGCAACGGGAATACAGCTAGCTGACGAAATCCATCGTTCGGGTAGACCAGTTACGTTATCTGTGGGTGAACACGTTCGTATGCCTCGAATTTACAGAGGACGAGATATACAGTGGTGGATGGATGCGGTCGGGGTCCTTGACGACCGCTATGACGAGGTTGATGATATTAATCGGGCACGCAACGTACCATCTCCCCAGCTAGTTGGTTCGCCAGAGCGGTCTACTTTAGATCTGAACGCGCTCAGTGGGATAGGCGTTAAACTCATCGGACGTCTCGCGGGTATTAGAGACGGGACAGCGCAGTTCTCCGGTTCGCTGCGAAATAATTGCGCACTGGCTGACCTTAAGATGAATCGGTTGCTCAACACGATCGACGAGTGGGCATCTGAAAATGGTTTAGATGATGAGGTACCGCCTCCACATCGTTTTGCAGAGACTACCGTTGAGGACTCGCCACCACTGGGTTTGGATCTTACTAATGGTCAAATCCAGACTATCGTCTGGGCGACTGGATTTCGTCCTGACTATTCTTGGCTGGACGTACCGGTACTGGATCGGAAAGGCAAAATTCGCCACGATGGTGGCGTTGTAGACTCACCGGGCATGTATCTGATGGGTATGACTTTTCTCCGCCGTCGAAAGTCAAGTTTTATTCATGGGGCTGGCGATGATGCCGGGGACCTCAGTGATCACTTGACGGCTTACTTGAACAATACTGTGGCTATTACAGGTTGAGACCTACTGATGTGCAGTCAAATAGTGAATCGACAATGCAGCATCGAAGGAGTTGAGTTTGTTGACCCTTGATCTTTGTTTTTTCTGGTTTATTGTGTTGTAGCGCGATAGCGATTCCTTGTATTGCCATGGCCGTCCAAACTATACCCGCCTGTCATGGTGTTGCGATTGAACTTGATGTGGGATCAGAGATCGTTGTCATCAATACCTATGGCACCCAGGTGCTCGATACCTGGGCTTTCAGAGTGTCGAACCCTGACGAGTACCTGTCGATGGAACACACTCGTTCGTGCCTTAGTCGATTGTCGCCCAGGGTGGGGGACAGTCTTTTTTCCAATCGCAGGCAGTCAGTCTTAACAATGCTGGAAGATACGTCACCTGGGATTCATGACACACTGCTTTGTGCCTGTAACCAGGAGATCTACCGAGAACTGGGTTGTGATGAATCGCATCGTAATTGCGAGTCGAATTTGCATGAGGCGCTGTCGACCGTTGGAATCAAAATTTCCACAACACCGGCACCATTGAATCTGTTTATGAATGTTCCGGTTGCTGCCGATGGTGCTATTGATCGGAGGCCGCCTCAGTCTCGGCCGGGAGACCGAGTCAGGCTACGGGCAGATATGCATATAGTGATAGTCTTTTCCGCCTGTCCGCAAGATATAACACCCATTAATGGTGCTGAGTGTATCCCGCGTGATGCACACTATGAAGTAATTTCCCGGAACCCAGCACAGTAGACA
>LUSG01000221.1 GCA_001629395.1 Gammaproteobacteria bacterium REDSEA-S15_B12
GGATATACCATATTCGTACTGGTAACGACCCACCTGATGATTATTTCGGTAACGCTGTTCCTGCACCGTAACCAGTCTCATCGAGCGTTTACGCTCCACAAGGCAGTCAGTCATTTCTTCCGCGGCTGGTTATGGCTCACGACAGGTATCGTCACACGACAGTGGGTCGCAGTTCATCGCAAACACCATGCGACAGTCGAGACAAACGATGATCCTCATAGCCCACAGATACTGGGCATTCACCGGGTGTTGTGGCTTGGCCTGCCTCTTTACCGACGGGCCGCAGCCGACCGCGAGACTCTGGATAAATACGGAAGCGGTACACCAGATGACTGGATCGAAAGAAACATCTATGCGCGTTTCCCCAATACCGGCATCGCCTTGTTACTGATCCTGGAACTTCTTGCATTTGGACCACTTGCTGGAACGTTGGTATGGCTGGTCCAGATGATCTGGATTCCATTTTGGGCTGCCGGAGTCATTAACGGTCTCGGCCACTTTCTGGGTTATCGAAACTACGAACTGGAGGATGCAAGTCGAAACATCGTACCCTGGGGCATCATAATCGGAGGCGAGGAACTGCATAACAATCATCATGCCTTTGCCGGGTCCGCTCGCTTTTCGGCAAAACCCTGGGAAATAGATCTTGGGTGGTTCTACATCAGAATGCTTGAGCGCCTTAGCCTCGCAAATGCACCCAGGCAACCACCGGTGCTGATCACACGATCAGATACGATCTGCTGCGATATCGAAACACTTCGTGCGTTGATCGGCAACCGATTCGAGATCATGGCTGACTACGCGCGGGAAGTTGTGACTACCGTATGCCAAGATGAAGCCCGTGCAATCCGGAACATCAGTCGCTCCAAGTTCAGGATGTTCCGAAACGCATCAAAACTGATTCTACGTGAAAATACCCAGTTGAACCCCCACGCTCAGCAAAGGCTCACTTATGCTCTGATCTTATCGCCACGAATCAGCACCGTGTACGACGCAAAACTTCGGCTCCAGGAAATCTGGCAACGCTCTTCAGAGTCGAGTGAGATACTGATTCAACAGCTGGACAACTGGTGCCGACGCGCTGAATCATCCGGCATCGACTCACTCGCACAATTTGCAGAAAAGCTAAAAGGATACCGACTGCTACTCGACTGATCCCCAGTTTGGGGCTGGATTCAAAAAAGCCCTCGAGAGGAGGGCTTTTGGACGTATCGATAGACAATTTTACTTAATCTTGCCTTCTTTATAGATCACGTGTTTTCGCACAACCGGATCATATTTCTTGATTTCCATCTTATCTGGTGTTGTCCGCTTGTTTTTTGTCGTCGTATAGAAGTGACCCGTGCCAGCTGATGACGTCAGTCGAATCTTGTCTCTCATGCCTGTTTCTCCCCGAGCTTGATGCTCTTAGCATAATGTTATCGAACTCGCTCACCACGAGCACGCAGGTCTTGCAGTACTGACTCAATGCCCTTCTTATCGATTATCCGCAATCCCTTGTGAGACACTCGGAGCCGTACCCAGCGCTTTTCACTTTCGACCCAGAATCGCCGATCATGAATGTTCGGCTTAAAAGTACGCTTCGTCCGGTTGTTTGCGTGGGAAACATTGTTGCCGGACACGGTCCGCTTCCCTGTTATCTGGCAAACTCTAGCCATTGACCTGTTGCTCTTTTCCAGTATTCAAGGGGGGGGATTTATACCAGAAATCGGCATATTCTGAAAGTCCCGCTAAAAATCAGGCCCTTAAGGCACAACAGGCCATTATCAGCAGATACCTTGTTTCCCGCTCGATCCACAACCGTTAGACTTCCCTTTATGAGCGCTATTGCTGGCACGCACATTGTGGTTGGTATTACCGGCGGGATCGCAGCCTACAAAAGCGTGGAGCTGACCCGCAGGCTGCGAGATGAGGGTGCCGATGTTCGCGTCGTTGTCACTCCCGCAGGTAAGGCGTTTATCACGCCGCTGACTCTCCAGGCGACCAGCGGAAATCCAGTACACGATTCCCTGCTGGATGCCAGCGCCGAAGCTGGGATGGGACATATCGAATTGGCCCGGTGGGCGGATCAGATTATTGTTGCGCCGGCAAGCGCTGACTTCATCGCGCGTTTAGCAACTGGTCTTGCCGACACTCTCCTGAGCACCCTGTGCTTGGCATCGGAAGCACAAATTACCATTGCGCCCGCAATGAATCATGTCATGTGGGGGAAAACCGCTACTCAGCGGAATGTGGACACCCTACGTACCTGGGGTGTCACCGTCCTAGATCCAGGAACAGGCCCACAGGCCTGCGGTGAAGTTGGCCCCGGTCGTATGCAGGAGCCTGAAGAAATCGTTGAACATCTCGCAAAGAACCGATTTCCCGGCAGTCTTGATGGCCTTCAGGTTATGGTGACCGCCGGCCCCACCTGGGAAGCTCTAGACCCGGTACGGGCGTTAACCAATCACAGTTCTGGAAAAATGGGTTATGCCGTGGCAACTGCTGCTCGGATCGCAGGCGCTTCAGTCACACTGATTAGCGGCCCAACTGCATTGGCACCACCAACGGGGGTCCAGGTCAAAAGTGTTGTTTCTGCACAAGAAATGCTGGCCGCTGTTGAATCAAAAATTGATTCAACAGATATCCTGATCTGTGCTGCAGCCGTTGCCGACTATCGCCCTGCGGATAGCAT
>LUSG01000222.1 GCA_001629395.1 Gammaproteobacteria bacterium REDSEA-S15_B12
GTCAAGGAAATGATCATCCGGGGGGGTGAGAATATGTTTCCGGCGGAGATTGAAAATGTCCTTCTGGAACATCCCTCGGTGTTAGAGGTGGCGGTGGTGGGCCTGCCTGATGATAAATGGGGAGAGATCGTGGCCTGTTTTGTTCGCGCGGCAACCGTCGAGGCGATAGATCCACAAGATCTGCATACCCACTGCCGGCAGAATATGTCTCCCCAGAAAACCCCTGTGCTGTGGTTTCAGGTAGAAGCCTTTCCGCTGACAGGGTCCGGGAAAATCCGGAAGTTTGAATTGCGAGACCGGTATTTGGCCGGTGAGTATGAATCCCTGTGAATCGGGCCTGCACTGAATGGCAGCCAGAACTATCCCGTTATCAGACATGAACAAATCCAGCACCAGCAGGCAAAAACTGAGTTATGCCGATTCTCACCCGGTTGTTCGTCTGTCTTCCAAGCGGTTTGAACAGTCGCCGTACAGTGATAAATATGTCAATGAACAGACAGTTTTTGGCCTGTATTGCAATCGTTTTTATCCATTGACGCTAGGCGGTGATGCTATCGATGATTACTGGCGGCTGCGTCAAAGTGTCGTCCTTTACGATGTGCCGGAAAAGCCGTTGGAGATTTCCGGTCCTGATGCGGTCAATCTCCTGGAGCGGGTGCTAACTCGCAGGGTCGACAACCTGAAATGCTGGCGTGCGCGCTATGCCATTGCTTGTTCGCCGCAGGGCGGCATACTGATGGATGGTGTGGTCATACGGCTGGCGGAAGATCGATTCTGGTATGTGATCGCCAACGGTGAGTTCGAATCGTGGTTGTTGGCTTTTACCGAGGGTCTGGATGTTGCTGTGACCGATCCGGGCTCAAGGGTGTTGCAGATTCAGGGTCCTAAATCGACGGCTGTTCTGAGCAATGCCGCAGCAGGACAGCGCTCAGGAGAGTTGCGGTATTTTCACGCAGGTATGTTCGATCTGGGTGGACAGGAGGTTCTGGTTTCCCGTACAGGCTGGACTGGAGAGTTGGGATTTGAAATCTACAGCCACCACAACATCGATCACAGCGCGCTGTGGGATCATCTGATGGCCAGTGGTCGGGATCATGGGATGGCCTGCGCCAGCGCGGAGTCTATGGGCATTCGCCGAATCGAGGCGGGCATTTTAGACAATGGCACAGATATGGACCGCGCGATGACACCGTTTGCAGCGGGACTTGAAGCATTTGTGGACCTGTCCAAACCTGATTTTGTTGGCCGAGATGCTCTGGAACAGGCGGATCGAACATGTCTTTTGTTTGGGCTCGTCTGCGATTCAGTAGCGCCGTGGGCAGGGCTGCCGGTGTTCAAGGGTGATACGCAAGTCGGTCAGATCACAACCGGTGACTGGTCCCCGACACTGAACACGGGCATCGGCTATGTTCGGTTTGATCATATCGATTCCGTTCAGGGTAACTGGCTCGGTCAGAAGCTGATCCTGGGTGACCTCGACGATGGGCGTCATGACTGCGAAATCGTTTCGTTGCCGTTTTATGATCGCGAAAAGAAAATACCCCGACGATCGGATAATGGTGAACATGCCCCGGAGTAGGTGTACAAGGCGCGGGTCAAGGAAAACCCGGTACTAGAACCAGTCGGTTAGACAGCAAAACGATTCGAAAGAGGCAATTGTATGACTCAACAAGCAGATCCGTATGCAGTATTGTTTGAGCCGGTCAAGATTGGACCACTGACCGCGCGTAACCGCTTTTACCAGGTGCCGCACTGTACCGGTGCGGGGCGGAACTATCCGTCTGTCAGCGCCCACATTCGTGCCACAAACGCCGAAGGCGGATGGGCTGTGGTAAGTACTGAGCAGTGTGATATTCACTACAGTGCCGACATGCGTGCTCAAGTCAGATTGTGGAACGAAGGTGATATCCCGTTTCCTGCGCGTATGACAGACCTGGTACACCAGCACGGCGCACTGGCAGCGTGCGAGCTGGTTCACAACGGCAGCTACTCGCCCAACCACCTCGGGCGGGAGATACCTATCTCACCAATCAACACACCGGTTCAGGGTCCATATCCTGTGCACGCAAGGGCCATGGACAAGCGTGACATTGCCAGTTTTCGCCAATGGCACCGGCGAGCGGCACGGCTGGCCAAGCAGGCCGGGTTTGATATTGTTTATGTCTATGCCGGTCATGACATTACCCTGCTGTTAGAGTTTCTCTCACCACGGATCAATACGCGCAGTGATGAGTATGGCGGCAGTGTTGAAAACCGGGTCCGACTGTTTCGTGAGTGCATTGAAGAGGTGCGGGACGAAGTCGGTGAAACCTGTGCCGTGGCTGTGCGGCTGGCAGTTGATGAACTGCTTGGCGACAAAGGCATCACTTCTGCGGGGGATGGCCGTGAGATCGTTGAAATTCTCGCGGAGCTGCCCGACCTGTGGGATGTCAATGTGAGCGACTGGAACAACGACTCCATGACCTCCCGTTTTGCAGAAGAGGGTTACCAGGAGCCGTACGTAGACTTCGTAAAATCGGTAACCAGTAAACCTGTGGTCGGCGTAGGGCGATTTACGTCGCCGGATACTATGGTGTCGCAGATCAAGCGAGGTGTGCTCGACTTCATCGGCGCCGCCCGTCCGGCTATTGCTGACCCGTTCCTTCCCAACAAAATCGAGCAGAACCGCCCCGAAGATATCCGCGAATGTATCGGCTGTAACATTTGCGTGTCGGGCAATAACCTGTTTACACCCATGCGCTGTACCCAGAATCCGACCCGAAGTGAAGAATGGCGACGAGGCTGGCATCCCGAACGCATCCCTGTCAAAGATGCGGACGATCATGTTTTGGTGGTCGGTGCAGGCCCCGCCGGGCTGGAAGCCGCCCGTGCTTTTGGTCAGCGCGGCTACGACGTGATGCTGGCCGAAGC
>LUSG01000223.1 GCA_001629395.1 Gammaproteobacteria bacterium REDSEA-S15_B12
GTATAAGACCGTGCCGGTACGTTAAGTTTGTGAAGCGCCATGGTCAACAGGGCAATGGTGACCTGCTCACCAGTGGATACCAGCACATCTGTCTCACGGGCATCCGCCTCTGGATCGATTTCACGTGCAAGCTCCAGCAACCGGTTTGTCTCTCCTGCCATAGCGGACAGTACGACAACCAAATCCTCACCGGCACGGTGCGATGCAGCCACACGATCTGCAACCGCGCGAATTCGCTCGGGCGTACCGACAGAAGAACCGCCGTATTTTTCTACGATCAGGGGCATCAGAATCCAGGCGCCAGCTTTTCAGTGGGGCGCGAATTAAAGCGGTTTTCCCGGGTGAGGTAAAGCCCTCTGCTCCCCACGGGCTAATTATTGCGCCAAAATCAGCGAGTTCAGGGAGAATCAGTCGATCAGATCGTCAAACCGCTCAGCATCAGAACGGTTGAAACGCTTCAGTCCGTAGGCGACAACTCATCTGGTACAGCGGCCAGTGCAGCATCTAATGCACTTGTGTCGTTGCCACCGCCCTGGGCCATATCAGCTTTACCACCACCTTTTCCACCAACCATCGGCGCTAACACAGATACCAGACGGCCAGCATGATGGGTATCGATAAGATCGTGGGTGACTCCCGCCAGCAACGTTACTTTTCCTTCATGCACACCACCAATCACCACCACACCCGAGCCCAATTTATCACGCAGGCGATCCAGCATGACGCGTAACCCTTTCACAGCTACACCGTCATGTCGCGCGACCAGTAGATTGGTACCATTGACCTCCTGAATCTGTTCGTCGAACTGGTCGGCACTGCCTCCGGTAGCAAGTTGGGCTTGTAGCTGTTCAACCTTGCGCTCAAGTTCCTTCAATCGTCGCTGCATCTCGCTGGCCTTATCTTCAATCTCGCCAGGGCCGGTTCTGAAGAGCTGTGCCAGCCGAGCAAGGGAGGCACTCTGATCGAGGACGTACTTCAAGGCAGCATCACCAGCCAATGCCTCAATACGCCTGATACCCGCGGCAATTCCTGATTCAGACACAATCCGAAATAAGCCGATATCGCCTGTGCGGGCAACGTGTGTGCCACCACAAAGCTCAAGCGAGAATCCACCCATGTCGACGACACGCACATCGTCATCGTATTTCTCACCAAAGAGCGCGGCCGCACCCCGTTCACGCGCATCATCCAGCGGCATGATTTCAGTAGTGACACCATCATTGGCTCGAACCTGGCTATTGACCAGCATCTCGATGTGTTCAAGCTGTTCTTTGGTGACCGCGTCGTTATGCGAAAAATCGAATCGCAACCGTTGCGGCTCAACCAGCGAACCTTTCTGCTGAACATGGCTACCCAGAACTTGCTGTAAAGCAGCGTGCAAAAGATGGGTTGCCGAGTGGTTGGCTGCTGTGGCTGCCCGAGCATACTGATCCACACAGACTGTGACACTCTGACCCACATCGAGCTGCCCTTGTGTGAGCACACCTTCGTGCGAAATTACCCTATGGGCAAGATAATGGGCACCGGCAACTTCAAACATGCCACCTTTACTCTCAATACGAGCCACATCGCCTACCTGACCACCGCTTTCCGCATACACGGGGGTTGTATCTAGTACCACGGCTGCCTGTTGTCCACTTTTGAGTGATTGAACCTCCTCACCGTCGGCAACCAATGCCAGCACTGTTGCGTTACTTTGTAATTCTTCATAGCCCGAAAAGGTCGTGCTCTGCTCGACACTGACCTCGATCGTCTCTGTCATCTGGAACTGGCTGGCCGCACGAGCCCGCGCTCGTTGCTCAGACATTGCCTGTTCGAAGCTGTTCATATCGACAGTGAGTCCTTTTTCACGGCAGTAATCCGCCGTGAGGTCTACAGGAAAACCGTAGGTATCGTAGAGGCGAAAAGCGACATCGCCGGCGAGCACTGAGCCCGACAGGCCGTCAATTTCCTGATCCAGTATCCGGATACCGTGCTCCAGCGTGTCGGCAAATCGTTCGCCCTCAAGTTGTAAGGACTCTTCAACTCGAGACTGATCTGCGACAAGTTCCGGATAGGCATCACCCATCTGATCGACTAAAGGTGCGACCAGCTTATGCATAAACGGTTCAGTCGCACCCAATTGGTGTCCATGTCGTATGGCGCGGCGGATTATTCTACGCAATACATAACCCCGCCCCTCGTTAGAAGGTGTTACGCCGTCAGTAATGAGAAAAGCGGTCGAACGAATATGGTCCGCAATGACTTTGAGTGAATTATGATTTGTATCGTCGGTGCCCACGATCTGGGCCGATGCCTGAATGAGTGACTGGAAAAGATCAGTCTCGTAATTACTGTGTACACCTTGAAGAATCGCTGCCAGCCGTTCCAGACCCATCCCGGTATCGACCGAAGGTTTAGGCAAAGGGGTGTCTTTACCGCTGGTATCACGGTTGTACTGCATAAACACCAGATTCCAGATCTCAACATAGCGGTCACCGTCTGCATCAACCGATCCAGGTGGCCCACCGGCGACCTCCGGCCCATGATCATAGAAGATTTCACTGCAGGGACCGCAGGGACCGGTGTCTCCCATTGCCCAGAAATTGTCACTGGCACCAATACGCGCGAATCGCTCGGCCGGGATTCCAACATCGCGTAACCACAGGTCAGCCGCCTCATCGTCATCCTCAAAAACAGTCACCCAGAGTTTTTCCTCCGGTAATCCGTAACCGGCTGTCAACAGTTCCCAAGCAAAGGCAATGGCCTCACGCTTGAAGTAATCACCAAAACTGAAATTTCCCAGCATCTCGAAAAACGTGTGATGCCGTGCGGTATAACCGACATTTTCCAGATCATTGTGCTTACCACCATGCCCGCGTTAGTAAACAACAAAGTGGGGTCATTATGTGGAACCAGCGGGCTGCTAGAGACAGCTTCGTGACCGCTGGCCACAAAATAATCCAAGAATTTCTGCCGAATAGCACTGGTTTTCATGCGTCTATATCCACATCCGAATCGTCTCGCGCCAACGTGGCAGGATCCCATGACCCCATGACCCGGCGAATCGTATCGGTTCTGAAACCTCGCCGGTCAAGGTATTGTGCCCTGCTTGCCCACTCCTTGAAACTGCCTGCTTTAGAGACACCAAATTTACGGTTGTGTTGAACACGGAGCAACTCATCCCAGTCCACTTCAGCCGATAAAAGCGTTTGGTCAATTATCTCCGGTGCTACGCCTTTATCTTTGAGTTCCATCATGATCCGATGCGGACCATAGCCGGTACTCACACGATGAGACACAAGTGCTTGCGCATAACGGTGGTCTGAAACCAAATCTTCCGCCGCCAGCGACGCGAGAAGATTGTCTACAATATCACTGTCGTAGCCCCGTGCCGTGAGTTTGTTATGGAGTTCGGCACGGCTGTGTTCGCGCCGGGTCAGCAAACGGAAAGCTGTGTCCCGGGCCCGGATCACCGGATCCGTGTCCAGTTGCCGCATCAGGCCTCGGCAGTCTCCACTTCAGGCGCATCTGCAGTATCGATGGGTACTGCAGGTTTCAACGTCATCTCGTCTATCGGTGCAAGCCCCACATTAGTACGGACCGTGTGCTCTATCGCCTGGGCAATATCAGGATTCTCACGCAGGAACTGACGCACATTATCGCGACCCTGGCCAATCCGATCACCATCATAGGAGTACCAGGCACCAGATTTTTCAACAACGCCGTGATCAACACCCATGTCGATCAGCTCACCCTCTTTTGAGATGCCTTCGTTGTAGAGAATATCGAACTCACACTGGCGAAATGGAGGTGCGACTTTGTTCTTAACCACCTTAACTCGGGTCTGATTCCCGAGAACCTCGTCGCCCTTCTTTACCGCACCGATGCGGCGGATATCCAGGCGCACCGACGAGTAAAACTTAAGTGCATTCCCACCCGTGGTGGTCTCAGGATTTCCAAACATCACACCAATCTTCATGCGAATCTGGTTGATAAATACAACCATCGTATTGGATCGCTGAATATTGGCTGTGAGCTTGCGTAGCGCCTGTGACATCAGCCTCGCCTGTAGCCCCACATGATGATCACCCATATCTCCTTCGATTTCTGCTCTTGCCGGCATAAGCCGGGTCTAATGCATGTTCCGCATCGATAAAAGCACAGGTACCGCCTAGCTTTTGCGCCTGCGCAATCACAGACAGCGTCAGGGTGGTTTTTCCGGAAGATTCCGGGCCATAGATTTCAACCACTCGAGCACGGGGCAAGCCACCAATACCGAGTGCAATATCAAGGCCGAGCGACCCGGTAGAGATAGCCTGAATGTCTTTACCCACATCGGCATCTCCCAAGCGCATAACCGATCCTTTGCCAAACTGCCGCTCTATCTGTCCCAGCGCAGCGGCCAGGGCTTTTTCTTTGTTGTCGTCCATATGTGGGACTCTCCTTGATCTCGTATTCAATCCTTGTTCACCGACACAACACACTGGCCTGCCGATGCTACCGATAACTGTCCCAACCAAACCGATTTAGTCGCGCAAAGTACATCGATCGAAAACAACGATGTGATTATTTCATACTCGGCTCAATGGGCCTAGCGAAGTACGTCACAAACTACCGGGTTTGATCCGCCACACTGGAATTTTCTCAGTCTGACTCATCGCGTATAAAACGGATCAGGCCACCCAGCGCTTCAACCACAGTTTGCGCCCTGACAGCCGCCCGATCGCCCTCAAAAAGGAAACGCTCGGTCCGCAGGGCACCTGATCTTAGCGCCCAAGACACAAACACCGTACCAACAGGTTTTTCGGCGCTACCACCGTCCGGACCCGCAACACCCGTGACCGCAACAGCAACGTCGGCCGGACTGTGATCCAGACCCCCCCGAGCCATGGCCCGAGCTACTGGCCCACTTACAGCACCATTTTCAGTGATCAGCAAGTCAGGTACACCCACCAATTCGTGCTTCGCCTCATTACTGTAGGTAATAAACCCCCTTTCAAACCAAGCTGAGCTGCCGGCAACTGCTGTCACCGACTGCGCAATCCAACCGCCCGTGCACGACTCAACCGTGGTGAGCCGGGAACCTTGATCTTTTAATAGCTCGCCGACCTGCTTGGCCACACTACTGAGTCCGTCATATTGATCCTTAGACATTTGAGGTATCCGTTTTACAGTATCAGGCCATGATTGTGCCAAACCCATAGGCTCACAGGGTGAGTATGACGTCCAGACCAAGCAGCGTGGTGACCTATATTTTCTATGATATTCTGAGCCAGTGACCCGCAACACCTCCAAAATACGCCGTATCCAAACTGCCGGTACCCGTGCTCTGATCCTTACCCTGCTATTGAGCCTTGCCGGTGTTGCGACAGCCGCTGATGTCGAACGGGAGCGACGGTTGGTGGCTGAGCTTGAAGCCAGCCTATTTGACGGAGATTTACGACAACTTTCAGCTGGGAACATCACTTTTTCTGCAGTGGAACTCGCGCCGGACAGCAAGCCAGTACGCGGAAGTATCATCCTACTGCACGGTCGAGGTGTACACGCAGACTGGCCAGACAATATCGGCCCACTGCGTTTGGCACTTACGCAAAATGGCTGGCATACGCTTTCGCTTCAGATGCCAGTCCTCGAGAAATCCGCCAAGTATTTTGACTATCTGACAATCCTGCCAGAAGCATTCCCCCGAATTGAGGCTGGAATTAAGCATCTCCTAAACACCGGTCATCGACCCATCGTTTTACTTGCACACAGTTGTGGGGCGCACATGGCCATGGCCTGGCTCGAAGCAACCCCCGAAAGACCTATCGATGCCTTCATTGGTATCGGCATGGGTGCAACTGACTATCAACAGCCCATGCAGAGACCTTTCCCGTTTGCAACACTCAAGATCCCGGTGCTTGATATTTATGGCTCCGAAGACTACCCCGCGGTACACCGCCTGGCACCAATTCGCCTGGAGAAAATCCAACTGGGCGGCCACCTCGGTTCGACCCAGGTGGTTGTCGATGGTGCCGACCACGACTTCACAGCCAATACCGAAGCGATGACCCAAACCATTTCTACATGGCTGGATTCACTGAGGCTTTAGTCGTTATGATCGCCACGAAACTACCGTTCAGGCACGTGCGCTGGGACCATAAGCAAGGTACATCAGATCATTTTGTGCAAATCGCTCATAACGAAGCGCATGCACATCGATCGGTGTCGATTGCTCCAGAACCATCGCTGAAATAATTTCTCCTATGGCAGGCGACAACTTGAGCCCGTGCCCTGAGAACCCTATTGCCAGGCACAGGCCCTCAATACCTGGTGCCCAGCCGAGTATTGGATGAAAGTCCGGCGTCACATCATAGGCACCGCTGACATTGGATAACACTGAAAAGTTCTTCAGCTGTGGAATGCGTTCTTGAAACGCACGGCTGATTCGCTGGTGGTGACTCTGGTATTCCTGGTCAGAAACCTCCATTACCGGATCATCAATCAACACAGGCGCGGGCGGGTAAGCTGCGACCAGCATACTGTGACCCCAATG
>LUSG01000224.1 GCA_001629395.1 Gammaproteobacteria bacterium REDSEA-S15_B12
GCTGAGTATGATCCCACATCGATTGTCAGAGTGCTCTGGATTTGATGATGCCTTGTCATAGCTCCTGTGACATCAGTGGGCGCATCGGGATTATTCGAAATTTGAATCTGGCTACGACTGACAAACGCCGATTATTGCAGAGTTTTCCACTGAGAACCTAGGCCTAGATTTATCCACGATCTGAACCCTGGATTAAACGCTAACAGTTGCCGTCGCGATGAACAAACACCGTCGATCTAGTCTATGGACGTACGGTTTCACCGACATCAGGTGTAGCGGATACGTGGATCAAGTCGAGCGTACAAAATATCGATCGCAAAATTGATTAAAACGAAAACGGCCACTATGACCATGGTTAACGCCTGAATAACGGTGTAGTCTGAATACAGAACCGAGTCCACCATCAATCGCCCTAAACCATTCAGGTTAAATACCTGCTCTGTGACTACAAGACCTCCAATAAAGAACGAAAACTCCATCCCGATAATAGTGATGACAGGCAAAAACGCATTCCTAAGTGCATGGCGACTGACGATCCTTCTGGGAGGCATGCCTTTCGCGTAGGCGGTTCGCACGTAATCTTCTCGCAGAACATCGAGTAAAGCCGAACGCGTCATTCGCGCAACCACGGCGGAATACCGATAACCTGTAGCCAGCGCTGGCCACACCAGTTGTGAAATATTTTTCCCGAAATCGTCGAGGGGTGAAACATATTCTATTGGCGGTAGCCAGGGTTCGCCGAAAATGTTTTGGCTCGCAATAAGCAGTCCTAAAATGATCAGAATACCCAGCCAAAATGATGGAACCGCGACACCCGCGATGGAGATAATACGCACGATATAGTCTATCCATGTGTTCTGCTTGAGAGCCGCAACGACACCAAGGGGTACAGCGATCAAAATAGAAAATATTGTTGCCATAACGGCAACCTGAAGAGACAGTGCAAATCGAAGTTCGAATTCTTCTAGAATAGGGCGCCCGGTCCACATGGACTCACCAAAGTCCAATGTTAAAACCCCGCCAATAAACTTAAGAAATTGAGTCAACAGGGGGGCATTCAGTCCGAGTTGGTTCCGGCAGAGTTCCAGCAAAGCCGGATCGAGATTCATACCGTAGTCGACCCACCTGACAAGGCAGATATCGCCAGGTAATACTCTCATTAGAAAGAAGACCAGAATCCCAGCGCCCAATAGAGTTGGAACCATCAGCAGGACGCGTCTTAGAATATAGTGTTTCAATTCGGGCGTTAGTCGGGTTGTAGATATTGAAAACTACGCTGCCTTTAGTAAGGCAAAGTCAAGTTGGCTGGTGAATTGTTGTTACTCCTGAGATGCCCTGGTATCAAGTCTGTGTCTGAGATCACGGTATCTATTATCCAGCTATCGTAATCTTTTGTAAGTATCAAAGAATAAACAAATTCGTAGCTTTCTGAGCAGGAATAATCATGGGACAGTATAAAACTAAACTGGGTCTGGTCGGTGCCGGCACTATAGGCAAAAGACATCTACAGGCAATCTCCGAGGTGAGTGAAGCGGAAGTGGTAGCGATTGTCGATACAGATCCACTCGCTGAATCAATCGCTATAGAACGTAACGTCGGTTTCTTTGCATCAGTTGGTCAAATGCTGAAAGATAAGCAGCCAGAAGGCGTTATCGTTTGTACCGCGACCGAAGACCATCTGCAACCGGTTCTGTCGTCGCTCGAGGCCAATGCTCATGTGCTTGTAGAAAAGCCCATTACGCCATCTATTGAAGAAGCGCAGCAGATTATTGAGTCTTCAATGCGATTCAATAGGGAGGTTTTAGTCGGACATCACCGGCGCTACTCCGAGGAAATACAGCAAACAAAGCGAGTGATCAAAAACGGAGTTTTGGGGGAATTGGTTGGCATCACAGGCATCTGGGCAGTTCGAAAAGCAGATTCATATTTCGAGCCGGAATGGCGCAAGCAATGGACTTCCGGGCCGGTTCTGATCAATCTAATCCACGAAATTGATACGCTCAGATATCTCTGTGGGGAAATTGTCTCGTTGTCAGCCAAGGTGAGCAAACGAATTCGAGCCCATCCCAAAGAGGAGTCTACTGCACTATTATTTGAGTTCCAGTCAGGGGCACTAGGCACTTTTTTGCTATCGGACGTTACCCCCTCTCCTTGGACCTGGGAGCAGGCTACAGGTGAGAATCCTAACTTCCCCAGGACCTCACAAAATGTCTACCGGTTTATAGGATCTAAGGCGTCGTTAGATTTTCCGAATCTGGTTCTGTGGAGACATACCGGCGGTGACCCCGACTGGCTGCACGAGATCAGTCCGGAAGTTCTCGACGGAAAGACAGGTGATGCTTATGCCGAACAGATCCGTCATTTTTGCGCAGTGATAAAAGGCAAAGAGCAGCCTAGAATCCGGGCCATGGATGGGACGAAAACATTGAAAGCCACCCTGGCTGTTTTTGAGGCATCGGAAAATGGGACGGAAATTCAGTTATGAAAGCCAACTCGGATGAAGGGTTGCCCTTTTATATTAAACGTCTCGCATCAATGATTAGGGAAAACAAGATAGGCAAAGATCCCAGAGATATAAGGATTTGAGAAGAGTTCATTAGACTATGCGTAAAACATCAATAACTGGGCACATAACAACCCTCTTTGTTGCGATGTCAAGCCTATTGCTGCTGTATAGCAACTTGGCAAGTGGCGATGGTTTGAACAACCACACCAAGCAATTTACACCCAACTCTGAGATGAGTGCCGTTGATTGGTCTAGTCCCGATGAGTTGCACCGTACCTGGCAAGCAGCTCTTGTACGAATACCGAAACATAACCAAGTATACGCAGGGCAGATTAGCGACCTACCTATGGAGGCACTACCGGTTAAGGAGAAATTACCCATTGTTATTTACCTGCATGGGTGTTCTGGCATCTGGTGGGGAACGTACATCCGTTTGGAGTTTTTTGCTGAAAATGGATTCGCTGTCATTGCACCAGCCAGCTTTGCTCGGGCTAAATATCCAAAGTCTTGTGACCCAGCAACCAAAAGGGCAGGGCTTTACCGGGAAACATTAAAGATGCGGCAACATGATGCGCTCAATGCCATCAAAAATGCAAAGCAATTAGATTGGGTCGATTCGAGAAACATATTCCTGGTTGGTTTTAGTCAGGGTGGAGTTACCAGCGCCACCCTCTCGACTAATATCGACACTACTGTAAATGCAAGGGTGATTGAAGGCTGGACATGCCATGCGGGGTGGAGCGAGTACCGTGGAATCAATGCGCCAGTTTCTGAACCGGTACTGGCATTGGTGGCTGATCAGGATCCGTGGTTCCAGGATTCGTGGACGCGCGGCAGTTGCGGTAGGTACATGAATCCAGAAAATGGTAGCCGTTCAATGGTTTATAGCACCGGGTCCTTAAAGGTTGAACATAGCCTGCTTGACGACCCTGATGTGCAAAACAAGGTTCTTGAGTTCCTGCACACACACATGATCAAATAACAATAGCATGGTGGAACCCGAGAGTGGGCTAACCCAATTTAAGCGATCAGACTGCGCCTGATAGCTCGCAGTAAGGCGACGAATTTGATGAGAGACTAACATCCACCATTTTTGTCGTCGCATCAATCCGACCAAAAGTCTTGAGCCAACTGACGTCTATGATTCCACAGTTCGTTCTTGTCAGCGAAGGCTTCGAGCCCTTTACCGGGCTCCGCATCAGGAATTTTAGGTGTATCTTCTCGCCAGTTAACAGACGAGGTAATGACCTCGTTCATGGCCTCAAAGGCAAGCGCGGTCTGGACGTCAGCATCAGCGTTTTTGTTGATTACAAACTTGATCTGGCGCAGTGTCTGCTGGTTTTTCGACAACAACACCCCGATAAGTTTTTCGAGCTCGGCATCGATCTGATCGTCGGGCACAGCACGGTTCCACAGGCCCCAATCGACGGCCGTCTGGGCGGAGCGTAATGCGCCGATCATGTTGACCTCCTTCGTACGACGACGGCCTATGATACGGATCAGTCGGGTCGTGCCACCCCAGCCTGGGGTCATGGCATTGTCGATTTCGGGCATCCCCCAAACAGCGCCCTTTGTAGCAAGAACAAAGTCACAAACCATCGTCATCTCAAGCCCACCACCACAAGCGACCCCCTCGACCACAGCAATTGTGGTTTTGTCGAGATCCTCGATACGTTGGGCAAACTCCTGATAGTAGCGAATTCGACGCATCACCTGATTGGGATTTCCCCAATGGCCTTCGTGCATCTCAACCAGATCATCACCGCAGCAGAATTCGCCGTCGGCGCCGCGGAGGATGACAATATGAAGGTCTTCCCGGGATCTCATTTCATCGATAGCGGCGACCATTTCGTTAGTAATGTCGCACGTCAGTGGGTTGAGTCGCTTACCAGTGGTATTCATGGTGACTCGGGCAACCCGGCTATTATTGGTGTATTCGACACTGACTTCCTTAAAGGCTTCCTGACCCTTGGGTACAAATGCGGGAATTAGTTTTGCTTGGGGCATGGTGTGTCCTCCTGGTTACACCAGGTTATTAGTCGTTACAATTATAGGGGAAACCCGTTGGGTCAATTATTCACAACATATTATTCATTCGGACATAAGTTATGCTGGCCGTAGTAGTCAACGAAATTAACAAGCTCAGTTCGATTGAAGTTAGTGAGATTGATCCTCCCCAGCCAGAGTCGAATCAGGTGTTAATTGAGTCCGTGGCTGCAGCAATAAATTTTCCTGATCTACTGCAGATCCGCGGCAAATATCAGATTGTTCCAGCGACACCGTTTGTTCCAGGAAAAGAAGCTGCAGGTGTGGTTGTCGCAGTTGGAACAGACGTCGAGCATATTCAACCAGGTAATCGGGTACTGGTAGAGGTTGATTATGGCGCTTTTGCGGAGCAGGTTACCGCCGACGCGCAGCGTACGTTTCTTTTGCCTGATGAGATCGAGATGTCGACCGCAGTAGCGATGGGGCTGGTGTATCAGACAGCGTATATTGCTCTGAGCGAGCGCGCAGCTTTACGTGCCGGCGAGACAGTGCTGGTTACAGGGGCGTCCGGCGGCATTGGTATGGCCAGCGTCCAGTTAGCTAAAGCCTTTGGCGCGACAGTGCTTGCAGCCACCTCAGATCCCACGAAATTCGATGCCGTACGTTATGCTGGCGCTGATCATGTTATTGACCTTAGCATGACACCACTGAGTGACAAGCTCCGTGATCAGGTTTACGCGGTCACCGGTGGTAAAGGCGTTAATGTCGTCCTGGATGTGGTTGGTGGTCAAGCGTTCGACGCGTCGTTGCGGTCGCTTGCGTTCGGTGGTCGGATTGTTGTTCTTGGATTTACATCGGCTGAAATTTCGAACATTAAATCCAATTACCTTTTACTGAAAAATCTTGCAGCTGTGGGTATGACGATCAATGGGTACTTCGCTAAGCGACCAGAAATTGTATATCTCGCTCAAGTGGAGATTATTAATCTCTGGCGTCAGGGTAAGATCAGACCACACATCCATGCTGAACTATCGTTACATGAATTTGCTAAAGCATTTGAAATGCTGGAAAACCGGGAGGTTGTCGGCAAGGTGGTTCTATCGCTGGGTTGACCCATTTGGTTCTATGTCAATAGGAGAGGAGTAAATGTCAAATACGAATGCACCCACAGTCTATACAGCAGCTGACGCAACGGGTGATTATCGCGACATGTTGTTGCGTCTAATGACTCGGCAACTGTATGCCGAGACAGCAACTGCAGAAGTATTTGGCCGGTCAATTGGCGTAGCGCCTACCTGGCGCGAAAAGCATCTCGCGGCTGAGTTCGCACTTGAAGAGGCACAACACAGCCAGATGCTGTGTAATCTTCTGGCTGATCTAGGTGAAGATCCTGAGAGTCTAATCGCGAATCGGCCAGCGGCAGCCAGCTTCTGGAATGTAGACCTAGATAATTGGCTACACATCGCGGTTTTTAATTTTACCGTTGACCGGGCAGGTAGCCAACAGATCATGGAGTATCGTGAGTCCAGTTACTTACCATGGGCAGAGAAAATGGTGGTGGTGCTGGAAGATGAAGAGGAGCATTATAAAAATGGTGTAGAGAATCTACGCGAATTCTCCTCGGCACCCGAACAGCTTGGGAAGTTTCAATCGGTCTATAACGACATGTTGCCAATTACACTAAAGCGTGCTTTTGGTCGACCCGACGGCCCCGATAATGAATTCTGTTTGCGTACCGGGTTGAAAAGGCATTCAACTGAAGACGTAATTAATCGATACTTGATCGAGATGCGTAGTTACATGGATCCAGTGGGTTTGAAATTTCCGCCGCTTGAACGTTTCGCTGCAGAAAACGTACATCTGGTAGATTCGACGCGACAAATACTAAATTCATTACTGTAGCTTGATACGTATCACTGGAGATTCG
>LUSG01000225.1:0-1971 GCA_001629395.1 Gammaproteobacteria bacterium REDSEA-S15_B12
AGCCGGCTCTTATGTTCTGTTTCAGTGAATACAGCGTATTCGGCCGACATAGGAATGATCGCAGGAAATAGTCTCAAAATTTAGACGTAGTCAATGACGCCTAGTGTATACGGAACTTATTCCTCTACGGGTACAAGAGTATTACGGAACAAACGGACATCAACAAGAAAGACTACATCGACAATTAGTTCGGTTCATAACCTGCTTTGGTCATCAAGTCATACCGTACTTCCTCGTGTGCAGTCACGGGATCAATACCTCCTCGAACCGCTTTGATAATTTGATCTTCGATCGATTTGAACAGTTGGGCGTAACCAAGAACTTCTTCTATTTTGTCCTTGGGAACGATACAAACCCCATTCTCGTCAGCCATGATCAAATCTCCTGGGTGCACAGGTACACCACCGAGTTCCACCTGAATTTGATAACCAGCACAGGCACATCGGTTGCGAATGGACTGCTGTATAAAGCCACGGCCATAAACGGGCAGACCAAGTTCCTTGTATTCATCAATGTCACGGGTCACCCCATCGATTACACAACCTACTAGGCCTTTGTTAAATGTCGTAAACCCGGCTACCCCACCGTATGAATTAATATTTGTACGTCCGCCGTGATCAATCACCAGAATATCTCCAACCTGACCCTGGGTGATGGCTCTCAACGTACCCAACACAGGAGATTCATCAGCTTCATCGGCCCCAACCAACTTAAGCGTACAGGCCGGGCCCACAATCTTGCTGCATGCATCCCACAATGGCCCGATACCGTGGGGTGTTCCATTGAAACTGATGCGGTCCAGTCCATCAGACACATTAGCGGTCGACAACATGCGATACTGGGAAATCAAATCAGTCAAATCGGTCATAAACTCTATCCTTGGGTTAAATTTTGATCCGTCCCAGTCTGGCACGAACAAGATTGAAAACTCCTCTTTCTAATACTACACGTGGAATCATTTGCATGCTTCTAGGAAGTGGGCTATTGACGACAAGCGACGCAGTAACTAAATGGCTAACGCAAGACTTTCCAGTCTCACAGGTCTGGTGTCTGCGTACGGTGTTTGTGCTCGTTCCGATCGCGCTCCTTGCGCCGCGCTATGGGGGTTATCGTGCTCTTTTGCCAAATCATATTGGGCCCCAATTTCTGCGTGCTATTTTATTTCTTGTAACCACACTCCTTATTGTTACCGGGTTGTCCCTTTTACCCCTCGCTCAGATGGTCGCGATCGTTTTTTCAAGCCCTATATTTGTCGCAGCACTTGCGCCAATCATCCTTCAGGAACGAGTCAGCACGGATCGGTGGCTAACCATCGCCCTCGGCTTTATCGGAGTACTGATCATTCTGAAACCGGATCCTACGACCATCGGTATCTCAGCACTAATTGCAGTTGCAGCCTCACTCTCCAGCGCCGTGCGGGATCTTGTGACCAGACAAATCTCACGAACAGAAAGTTCTCTCTCTATACTGTTTTGTTCTAGCCTGCTGGTGATTCTGGTCGCTCTGGCTGCCGCACCTTGGCTTGGCTGGATAACTGTACCACCTTTGGGCTGGTTACTATTGCTGATTAATGGTGTCCTGAATGGCACATCCCACTTTCTGATTATCGAAGCCTTGCGGCTTGGGGAGGCATCAGTCGTTTCTCCCTACAGGTACTCCGCCCTGATTTGGGGTGCTATCCTGGGTGTAGTAATTTGGGGTGATGTACCGGACCTTTGGATCATCGGCGGCGCCTTGCTTATCGCTGCCAGCGGTCTATACCTATTGCGCAACGAACAACGCTAAACCGCTACCGGGACAGTGTTCGCCGTATTCTTGCCCAGTCTTCAACCGCTGATTCCTGTCCCGGCGTCAGTTGCACCGTGAACTGGGTATAACCCCCATCGCGCAATGCAGCAATTCGTTCAATCAGCACATCTTCAGTTGCGGTGAAGCTAGTGTCACGAATCAATTCAGCGGTAACGAACGGGC
>LUSG01000225.1:2005-4340 GCA_001629395.1 Gammaproteobacteria bacterium REDSEA-S15_B12
CCTTCGTGGTTAGTCAGATAGCGGGCATCTGCGGGTTCAAAGCGCCGGGCAAGTTCCACATAGCCCGATACGGCATCTGCAAACGACGGCAAGGAAATGCTGCTGTTCTGCCACCCTGCCAGCGCTTCGTCCGCGGCGCGATGCAACGTGACAGCCGCACGCGGGCCTGCCTGAGCCATTGCCCGAGGCGAATCATATGGTTCATCAGCCTCAAGCACACAACCCAAGGCAAAGGCAGTGGCTGAAAGGTCGTCTACCTGATGTCCTTCATCACGCCACGCCTTTTGCATGGACTCCAAGGCCGAAGTAGCACTCGACACGTCGCCGATGAAATTTAGCCAACCTGCCTGAAGTTTGGCGGTCAAGGCACGGCTCCGTGGCCCATACGCCGACACATGCAGCGCGATCGGGTCGTCAATATTTATCAGGCCATGATCCGGATTGAGAAATCGAATCTTGCGCGGCAATCCCTCCAGGGTGATCTCTATCGTATCTTTTCGAAGCAATGCGTAGACTGTCTGGATATAGTCCTCCATATCATCCAGGCGCATTGCACTCAAACCCATTGCGCGTCGAGCGGTAAACCCGGTGCCCACGCCAAAGTCTATCCGCCCTGGCGCAAGGCGGTTGAGTGAAGCAAACGCGTTAGCAGCTACCGGTGCAATCCGATTGGTCGGCACTAGAACCCCGGTTCCAAGTCGGATGCGGTTAGTCTTGACGGCAGCAGCCCCCATGGCAACGAAACAGTCCGCACTAAGCATTTGGGTATCGTAAAACCAGGCATGACTGAAGCCCAACTCCTCGGCACGTTGTACCAGTTTCCAGGAGTCGGCGGATGTCGCCACCGCAATACCAAATTCCATTATGGCCTCCCGTTTATGATTGGGCTCGACATGTGCTGATTCAATTTAAAGAAGATACAGTTTTAGTGTCCCGAAGTCCTCACAAGAACTCATAACTTAATCTAGATCAGCAGTGACATAACCATCCCGCAAGTCGTCTGCGTGCACTTGAGCATCACGTTCGCTGACATCGCCGTAACCACCCGCACCCGGGACCTCAAGCAAAATCTGCGAACCGGCCGGTGCGTTGAAACCGCCCTTGGTCAGAAGTGGGCGTATCGAACCATCCGCTGCCTTGAGCGCAATGCTTGCCCCGGCACCGGCCTCGCCTCCACAAACACCAAACGGCGGCGACTTGGTGCGCTCCAGGCACACCGCTGCGCGCGCATCGTGATCAACAATGGTCCAGGCCCGGCGCGAGCCGCAACCCCCCCGGTACTTGCCACGCCCCCCGCTGTTTGCTGTGATTTCGTAATAATCAATGCGAATCGGAAAACTCAGTTCGAGGATCTCAATCGGCGTGTTCATGGTATTCGAAATTCCAGCGGCGACTACGTTGATACCATCCTTGTTGGGTCTCGCCCCCATACCGCCCTTAATAGTTTCGTAACTGACGTAGTGCTGACCGTTACGCGGGTCTACACCGCCAAGCGTAATGATGCCCGAAGTACCCTGACTGCACGCCATAACATTGTCAGGCATGAAGTCAGCCATGGCACCAAAAGTCATGTCGGCAACTCTATGACTGATCTCGTGGTTGGCGTAAACCACGGGCGATGGAAATTGAGCGTTAACCACAGAACCTGCCGGCGCGGTCACCTGGATCGGACGCCAAGCGCCGGAATTGGGCGGAATCAGGCTGTTCGGGTCGACAATCATCTTCAACGAGCAGTAGACACCTGACGCAGTCACAGACAACGGCGCATTGATCGGGCCCGAGACCGCTGGATCACTGCCCGCAAAGTCCACTTTGAGTGCATCGCCCGCTTTCAATACCCGCATACGGATGGTGAAGGTCATGTCTTCGTCTTCGCCGTCTTCGACGATTCCGTCACCATCGCAGAAATCTTCGAAAATACCCTCACCGTCAGGCAGTTCCGACAACATCAATCGCATCAAACTCTCTGAGTAGTCCATCACCTCCTGCATGATGCGGGCCAATACATCTACGCCGTACTTCGAGGCTAAACTGACCAGCCTCTGGCAGGCACGGTGATTGGCGGCAACCTGTGCTCGTAGATCCCCCATCCGTTCGTCCGGTGTACGCACGTTGGCGAGAATCAGATCCTCTACATTGGGGTCGATTTCACCCGCGTGATAGAGTCGAATCGGAGGCATACGTAACCCTTCACCAAAGATCTCGGTTACCGCACCATAACTTCCTGGTGTGGCACTGCCGATATCAGGCCAGTGTGCCCGAACACAGGTCCAGCCGAAGATTCTGTCCTGAAAAAATGCTGGCGCGATGACATTAACGTCCGGAAGGTGTGACC
>LUSG01000225.1:4354-8137 GCA_001629395.1 Gammaproteobacteria bacterium REDSEA-S15_B12
AAATAGGGGTCGTTGTGAATAAAAACATCGCCTTCAACCGCACTGTGCACGAATTTATTAATCACTGCAGCAACCGCATCCGGCATCGAACCTAGGTGAATCGGTAGATCCGGCCCCTGGGCCACCATGTTTCCTTGAGTATCGAAGATTCCACAGGAATAGTCTCCGGCCACTTTCAGGATAGGGGAATAAGCAGTTTTGGCGAGAACGATCTTCATTTCCTCGGCTGCCTTGTAGAGGGTGTTTTTGACCACTTCGAAAGTGACCGGATCAGTCACCCGGATTCGATGTGCATCGTTATTCACGGTTAGATCGCTCCAAAGTGATAAAGCCGTTGTAATCATTGCGCGCCTTCCAACCTGGTGGCACAACTAGGGTACTGTCCAGCGACTCAACGATAACGGGACCGTCTAGACTAGCTCCAGCGGCAAGACTGGAGCGATTGTGTACGCCGCAGTCCGTAGTACCAGTTTGAGCAAACCAAGCTGAGCGCCGTTTTTTCTCACTCGCACCTTCTGAACGAGCTGTGTCGGCTATCTCAAGCTTGCCCAATTCTCCTACTGCTGTCAGTCGAAGCGTAACCAGGTGTACGGGTTCAGCCAGGTTCTTGTGGCCATAAGTCTGTTCGTGACGGGAATGAAAACTCTCTGCCAGCTCGGCCTTGGTCTTGTCCGTGAACTTCCCCGCCGCAGCTGTGACGTTCAACTCATAGGCTTGCCGGCTGTAGCGCAGATCGGCCGATCGTCTGAAACGCCAGCGATCCGGATCAATTCCCGTAGATCGCAGCATCTCCTCACCCTGACCCTGCAACTCGGACCAAACGGTTTCGATGTCAATCGCCGCGAGATCTTTTCTTCAGCCAGCGCAGCAGCGTGTACCGGCCCTGCTCCTCCAAACGCGACCAAGCTGAACTCCCTCGGATCGTGACCCCGCTCGATTGAAACGATCCGCAGTGCCTCAGCCATCCCGTTGTTCACAATATCTCGGACCGCTGCAGCCGCCTCAAGCGCTGTCATGTTCATGGGATCGCCGATTTTCTGCTTTAGCGCGTGCTCTGCGCGGTGGTAATCGATAGGCAAATCACCGTCCAGGAGTGAATTCGCGTCAAGATAGCCGAGCACTAAATTCGCATCGGTTACAGTCGGTTGATCACCACCCTGACCGTAACAAACAGGACCCGGCTCTGCACCAGCGCTGCGGGGCCCAACACGCAGGGAGCCAGCCGGATCGATCCAGGCAATGCTGCCGCCACCGGCACTGACTTCGGCGAGGTCAATCACCGGCACTCGAATCGGATGACCCGAGCCTGTAACCCAGCGGTTCTGACTGCCCGTGCCGCCAACCTCGTAGTCAGAGGTTACTTCGATCTGACCATCGCGAATCAAACTGGCTTTAGCTGTTGTGCCGCCCATGTCGAACGAAATCAAATTGGTTTCGCCGAGCTGAGCGCCGACCAGTTGTGCTGCAATGACGCCTGCCGCCGGACCCGATTCGACCGAACTTACGGGCATGCGCAACGCCTCCCGGACATCAAATACCCCGCCGGTTGAACCCATCACGTGCAGCTCGGGCAAGCCGAGACTGTCAGTCGCAGTTTCAAGACGCTCTAGATATGACCAGCAACGATATCGCGACCGCTTCGACTTTAAGATCCTTGAGTTCCTTGATCAGCCCGGGTATTTCGGACTCCACGAGGGGCATTATTGCTGTACCCGTAGCATCGAGTCGTTCGGTAATCTCCAGACGGCGATGTCTTGGTACAAGCACACGTGGAGGATCCTGGAACATGTCGTACAAATCCGATCGGGCAGAACGTCTAAGCTCGAGCACATCACGGAAACCGCGCGTACTGATCAGCGCGGTGCGTGCGCCCTTCCCTTCGAGAATCGAATTGGTCACCACGGTGGTCGCATGAGACAAAAACGACACCTCACCAGGCTGTACACCGTAACGATCGAGTGAATCGTAGAGACCAGTCAATACCGCTTCGCCGAAATCGCTCGGTGTGGTGGGCGTTTTAGCTATACCAATAGTACCGTCAACATCATTGACCAGAGCGACATCAGTGAAAGTACCACCAATATCAATTCCAAGTCGCCATGCCATTTGCTTTTTCCTTTTTGTTTGATCTAGGCTGACTGTTGGAAAATCTCTTTAACGATTCTGGTAGTCCGATCAGCAAAAAGCTTGATCGACCTTAACTAACGCATCACTTCCGGTCACCACTACTTCACAACCCGAAACAAACTCTGTTCTCCAGATTAATTATAGTTGTCGCAACAGATCGATGTTGAGATACTTCACCTCTAAATCACGGGGGACCAATCACCATGTCAAACGCACTATCTGACGACATGATTCGCGATTACCGAGAGTCGGGTTACTGCTTTCCCTACCGGGTCTTACCTGAAGCCGAGGCTCAGTCCTATCGCGATGCAATTGAAGTCTATGAACGGGCCCAAGGTAAACCACTTGCCGGTAAATATCGTTACAAAGTACACCTACTGTTCACCTGGGCGCGGGACCTAATCCGCCACCCAAAAATTCTAGATGCTGTCGAGCAGTTAATTGGTCAAAACATCCTCGTGTGGACAACCAACGTGTATTTGAAGGAACCTCACGATGGCCGCTACATTTCCTGGCACCAGGACAAAGCCCATTGGGGGCTGGATGTGGATGACATTGTTACTGTTTGGGTTGCGCTATCTCCTTCAAACCGTCGCAACGGCTGTATGCAGTTTGTGGCCGGCACTCACCTTGGCGGGGTAACGGAACACACAGACACATGGGAGTCGAACAACATTCTGACGCGTGGCCAAACTATCAAGGCGCATGTCGATCCTGATACATCCATCGCGGTGGAACTAAAGCCTGGCGAAGCTTCTTTTCATCACGTGAAGCTGTGGCATGGTTCAGATCCCAATCAAAGTAACGAGCGGCGCATTTCGATCGCGATTCGCTACATCCCTACTCGGACTCGCCAGCTTTACGTCGAAAAAGACTTTGCGACGCTCGTGCGCGGTGAGGATGCATTTGGAAATTTTGAGCATGAACCGTCACCAGAAATCGATATGGCACCGGAGTTTTTGCAACTGCATGATGAAACAACAACAGCTCAGCAACGTATCCTTTATCACGATACAGATAAAACCGAATACGGCTCGTGACCTAAATTATCTCACGATAATGCAACACTCAAGAAGGATTTACAATGGCACAAACCCAGCCGATGGATGCGTTATCGACGAAGCCTGGTAAAGCCACATCTGGTCGGTACAACTCAAAACGATTCGGCGCTATTTGAAAACAAAGATCGAGGACGATTCAGATGAAGAAGATCGGCTTTATCGGCCTGGGCACGATGGGCTCCCATTTTGCGACTAACCTAATTAAGGCCGGCACAGAGATTACCGTGTACGACATTCGGCGCGATAGCGCGGATACCCATCTGTCAGCAGGCGCCAAATGGGCTGATACACCGCGTGAGCTGGCAGCTGCTTCAGAAGTGATCATGACCTCCCTGCCCGGACCAGCAGAGGTTGAAGCAATTTCACTAGACGAGACCGACGGCCTCATTGTTGGAATGGCGCCGGGCACTGTGCTGTTCGATCTCTCAACGAACGCACCAACCACGGTCCGCCGCATCCACAAAGTCTTTGCAGCCAGGGATCTACATTGCTTAGATGCGCCAGTCAGCGGTGGGCCTAAGGGTGCGGCCTCTGGAAAACTCGCCATCTGGGTCGGTGGAGACGAAACCGTATTCAACACCAACCGGGCCACCCT
>LUSG01000226.1 GCA_001629395.1 Gammaproteobacteria bacterium REDSEA-S15_B12
GACAAGGTGAGCTTTCAGATGCAGCGGCTGCTTTAGATTGGATAGAAAGAGAAAATCCAGGATTTAGCCAATGTTGGGTGTCAGGTTCACTTGGCTGCAGAGTCGACAGTACCGGTGCGGCACTGGATCGAACTGGTTGATTCAGTAATGCAGACAAATAGTTGAAATTAAAGTAAAAAAATAAGATTAGGATTAGGATCTTCAGAGAGGTTGCATAATTTAGTGTATTAGTTAATAATAATACAACTAAGTAAGTAACTTAACGTTTAACGATCAGGCCAACCCGACTAAAGAAACCCGACAGATAGGGCAAGGACTAACTCAAGAAAGATCGCGAACGGAAAATCTCCTCCATCCTCCTTTGGTGGTTTCAGCACAGCGCTTGCAGCTGTGCTTTTTTTTCATCTTGGCCCAGCTCTTTCGGCACCGGGGAGTTGTTTCGCCGGGCGCCATCTTGTAACATCCGCGCCTCGATTTTCTCTTTTATTTGTGATTAACGATGGGTACATTCACAGCAAGACCTGAAACCGTTGTTCAAGACTGGTATCTGGTCGATGCGACCGACAAAGTACTCGGTAGACTGGCGACCGAGATCGCTACACGACTACGTGGCAAACACAAGCCCGAATATACCCCTCACGTCGATACTGGCGACCATATCGTCATTGTGAACGCTGCAAAGATTCGGGTCACTGGTGATAAGATTAACCAGAAAAAGTACTATCGCCACAGCGGTTATCCCGGTGGAATTAAGGAATCGGTGTTGTCAGACGAGCTTGAAAACAATCCAGGGGGGGTGATCGAACGAGCCGTGAAAGGGATGCTTCCCAAGAATTCCCTGGGAAGGGCAATGTTTCGGAAGCTGCGTGTCTATGCCGGTCCCGATCATGCTCACCAGGCACAGCAGCCAAAGGCACTGGTAATTTAGAGCTCATTAAAGAGTAATAACAGAGACACAAAGATGGCAACAGGCGAACAATTCTACTACGGTACCGGCAGACGGAAATCATCTACCGCGCGAGTATTTTTAAGCCGGGGCAGTGGAGACATCGTAATTAACCGACGGCCTTTGGATCAGTACTTCGGACGTTGATGTCAAGGTCAATGTGTCCGGTGGCGGTAATACCGGTCAAGCCGGTGCTATCCGCCATGGTATTACACGGGCTTTGCTACAGTATGATGAAATGCTTCGGCCTGTACTGCGTAAAGCTGGGTTTGTGAGCCGAGACTCACGTAAAGTCGAGCGTAAGAAAGTCGGATTGCACAAAGCTAGAAAACGCCCGCAGTACTCCAAACGCTGAGCAATCGATAGGGCTTCGGCCAGGTCGACCGCTCGGTAAACCCGCTTTCCCGGGATCGTTTATTCCTTCAGTTGTTAGCCTTCCAGTTGCACTGTCCCCCAGTTCCTGGAACTGTGGCAGTGTGTCGCTGGTCTAGCTGCGCAGAATCCGAGTTTAATTCCCCGAGTCCAGGCCTAGCCTGGGCGCCCTCAAAACGGGGTATGATCGCTGGATGATCTTTCGTATGCCCTCGAGAAAGCGGCCCTACCACTGGGGGCCTTATCCGCTTGAGACGCTTGCACGGGATCCACGCATTGCTATGCAGGAGAACGAACAGGCAGTGATACCAGCGCCTGAGTTTTTAACTCGCCCGGGCAGTGTGTTGGCTGAAGTGGTTCGAGAATACCTGGATATATTTGTACAAAATGCACTGACCACGCCAGCACCTGCTAAAGCACCTGTTCCAGAATATCCGCAGAGACGAACCATTGATGTCAAAGGGTACAGCTATTTTATGAATGTCTCCCAGGTCGGTGTCTGTTGTATGCCGACCAATGCCTGGGCTAACGAAACTGAACCGCTAGCGCATGATTTTGCCGTTGTCCTATTGCTTGAGCATGGGCGTCTCCCGGAGTTGGGTAACCCGGCGCGTGACTGGATCGAGCCGGCCATTGCCGACGCGGCCGACTGTCGGGTTGGAAGCATCGCGGTCTGTTTGGCCGGGCATATCTGCCAGTTGGGCTGGTCAGCCGTTCCACACGTGGTGGGTTCGGGCCGTGTTGATCCGGTGAAGCTATCAGTGCTAGCTGGTTTGACTGTCCGGTCCGGCGATACGTTAGTCAACCCATTTATCGAGCAGGGATTTTCACTGGCACATCTGGGTGATTATCCGATGGAGACAGTCAAGCGGGTCGACCGACCCACTACTTTGATTCTCGATGACGAAGTACCACGGGTTTCCAAGCGAGCCGCATTTTTTGATCGAGCACTTCGGGGCGACCTGGGTGGAAAAGCGCAACAGGAGAGACACCGCTTTGCATTCAAGCAGCCCCATACGGCCGGCATGATGCCGTCGATGCGATCCATGGTTCCTCTTCAGGGTGGAGAGCCGACAGAACAGGGTGCTTCGCCGGGCGCTTATTCCGATCCTGCAGACAACGCGCGGGCACTTAAGTCGCTGTCGTATTTTTTGGGTGCAAACGTCACGGGGATTTGCGAAATACCTGACTATGCATGGTACTCCCATGATGCCGATGGCACATCCATAGATAAATCACACCGGTATGCAGTAGTTATGCTGATCGATCAGGAGTTCGATACGATGGAAGGTGCGTCGGGTGATGACTGGATATCTGGAACGCAGTCTATGCGCGCTTACTTGCGTGGAGCAGAGATCGCCGGCGTGATGGCTGAAATGCTTCGCAGACTGGGATTTAGCGCTCGTGCTCAAACCAATGTAGACAGCGAGGTATTGCATATACCGTTGATGCTGCTCGCTGGTTTAGGAGAGCTCTCTCGTATTGGTGAATTAGTGTTGAATCCATTTGTAGGCCCGCGCTTGAAGACTGTGGTTATGACCACAAACATGCCGCTCGAGGTCGATCAGCCGATTGATTTCGGTCTCCAATATTTTTGCAGTCGGTGCACGAAATGCGCACGCGAATGCCCGTGCGATGCTATTTCCTGGGGCCAGAAAGTTATGTTCAATGGCTACGAAATCTGGAAACCGGATGTCGAGCGTTGTACGCGCTACCGGCTGACAAACGCTCGGGGATCAGCCTGCGGAAGGTGTATGAAAACCTGTCCGTTGAATAAGGTTGTTACCTGTGAAGGCTCATTT
Source organism: Gammaproteobacteria bacterium REDSEA-S15_B12 (assembly GCA_001629395.1). GTDB lineage: Bacteria > Pseudomonadota > Gammaproteobacteria > Arenicellales > UBA868 > REDSEA-S09-B13. The sequence continues at coordinate 3,121 of LUSG01000226.1, forward strand.
TTGGAGCGGATTGCTAGTTGGTGTGGTATTCATGCCAGGTTTTTGAAACCAGCGCTGGTACCGCTGGCGGTAAAAATTGACGACTGGCTCGGCAACGGTGCTCGTAACCCGGCAAAGAAGTGGTGGTTTGACCTCGAGGTAATCAATAATGTCTGTGTCGATCCGGTAAAGGGAGTAAACCAGCGTGAGTTGAGTCTGGGGCACGAAGTAGATTCGGCAAAGCAGAAGATCGCTTACTATCTTGCCAGTATGATGCCTGTGCCCAATAACCTGGAGAGTCAGGTGGTAGACCGTAAGGCAGCGCTTGCCAAGGCTCGCGAGATCGAATCACCCAAAAGCGCTTTAGAACGCAAGGCACATTCCGATGACATTCCTCTGAACTACTGGCCGACTCCAGCGGACCCGGGTGGGCCCCGTGGTCTCGCCGATCAACCCAAAGTATATGGTTCAGCAGAGCGGGGATAACTTTCGCTCAGTGCGATGTTATGATTCGTTAAGTACCCAGCCGACTGTAACTATCTGAAACAATTGTCCGTCAGAGTTCAGAACTGACCCAAGGAGTCGAACTGAGATGATGACAGTATCACTGTCTTCGGGGCGTGACTTATTTATGACGCCGGGACCGTCGGTCATGCCCGACCGCGTTTTGAATGCGATGCATCAGGCAGCGCCGAATATCTATGAAGGAGAACTGATCGACACAACTGACAGTATCCTCTCCGATCTGGCTGCTTTTGCAGGTACCCAAGGCCATACAGCGCTGTATATCTGTAATGGACATGGTGTATGGGAGGCGGCAATCAGTAACCTGTTCGAGCCCGGCGACCGGGTGTTGGTTTTGAACAGTGGCACTTTCGGTAGCGGTTGGGCGAACCTCGCGCGGGTGATGGGATTAGATGTTCTACAGCTCGATTTTGGCCGTCATGAGCCGATTGATGCTGATCAAGTTCGGGAGCAACTATCGGCAGACAACGCCCATAGGATCAAAGCCGTATTGGGTGTACACACTGA
>LUSG01000227.1 GCA_001629395.1 Gammaproteobacteria bacterium REDSEA-S15_B12
GCGTAGGACAACGCTATATCTCTGGCATTGTTCGTCGCATCCTGCTCGACGGCGATCAGACAGGGTACGCCACCACCTTCGACATACGTCGATCGAACCAAGTGACCTGGGCCTTTAGGCGCGATCATGATGACATCCACCTCTTTGCTTGGTTCTATAAAGCCAAAGTGGATAGTAAACCCGTGGGCAAAAGCCAGTGCTGCTCCAGATTTAAGATTGGCGACGATTTCGGACTTAAATAGGCCTGCTTGCAATTCATCAGGCACCAGCATCATTACAACGTCTGCCCCATTAACCGCTTCAGGCACTGTAGCGACAGCCAATCCGGCATTTTCAGCCTTAGTCCAGGATGAGGATTCTTTTCGCAATCCAACAACAACATCGACACCACTGTCACGAAGATTATTGGCGTGTGCGTGCCCCTGAGAACCATAACCAATAACTGCAACCTTTCGTCCTTGGATGACACCTTGATCAGCGTCGTTGTCATAGAAGACTTTCATAAAAGAATGCTCCCTATTCTGGATGAGTAATCAATAGAATTAATGAGATCAGAATGCGTGGTAAAACCTACTATCGCAACGCTCGATCTCCTCGTGATATACCGGATACTCCCGACCGGACTGCTTCGACCACTTCCGCTTCCTGTAACGCCTCAATAAATGCATCGAGCTTTCCACCCGGTCCTGTCAGTTCGATGGTATAAGTGCTATTAGTCACGTCGATGATTCGACCGCGAAATATATCGGCAAGCCGTTTAACCTCTTCGCGTTGCTCACGTTCTGCAATAACCTTTATCAGCATTAGTTCACGCTCAATATGACGGCCTTCAGTTAGGTCAACCAATCGAACGACATCTATAAGCTTATTCAACTGCTTAGTAATTTGCTCGATAATGGCATCAGAACCCTGGGTAACTATAGTCATCCTGGAAAGGCTTTCATCCTCAGTAGGCGCAACAGTCAACGATTCGATGTTGTAACCGCGGGCCGAAAATAGGCCTGCTATTCTAGATAGCGCCCCGGCCTCATTCTCTACAAGCAAGGAAATTATTCGTCTCATTCAGCTAGGCCAGTTCCCGCTCAAGCAGAGCGTCGTCTGCCTCAGAAGGTTTAAGATGCATCTCGTTGTGTCCTCCGCCCGCAGCTATCATCGGATAGACATTTTCTGACTGGTCCGTTATGAAATCCATAAACACCAACCGATTCTTTTGAGCAAAAGCTTCCTCCAACGCGCCTTTAACATCAGCCGGGTTTTCAATCCGAATTCCGACATGACCGAAACTTTCGGCAAGAGCAACAAAATCAGGCAATGCATCCATGTAAGAATGAGAATAACGCCCGTCGTAAAAAAACTCCTGCCACTGTCTCACCATCCCCATATAGCGATTATTCAGATTAATCACCTTCACAGGTAGATCGTACTGCTTACAGGTAGACAGTTCCTGGATACACATCATAATGCTCGCCTCACCGGTGATACAGGCGACCTGCTCATTCGGATGCGCCAGCTGCACACCTATCGCCGCTGGCAGGCCGAACCCCATGGTGCCGAGTCCACCAGAATTAATCCAGCGCCTGCTTGTGCTAAATCCGTAATGTTGTGCAGCCCACATCTGATGTTGGCCCACATCGGACGTAACAAAAGCATTGCCATTGGTGATCCCATGTAACGTCTCGATTACAAATTGTGGTTTTAGCTCCGCAGACTGTCGATCATATTCGAATGATTTGAATGCTCGCCACTCCTCGATTTTGTCCCACCACTGTCCGATGTCTGGCACTACACCGTCAGCCTTTCTGGCCTTAACGACGCTCAGCATTTCACGAAGCACTGGTGCGGCTTCACCCACTATTGGCACTTCCACACTGACATTCTTTCCGATAGAAGAAGGATCAACATCTACATGGATTATTGTTGAATTAGGGGAAAACTTAGCCAGATCTCCAGTCACCCTGTCGTCGAATCGAGCGCCTACAGCCAGCATGACATCACAGTCATACATTGCCATATTGGCTTCGTAAGTACCATGCATACCGAGCATCCCGAGGAAAAGTGGATCTTTGTATGGAAACCCACCTAAGCCCATGAGGGTGTTGGTGCAGGGAAATTCGAGTTCCCTGACAAGTTGAGTCAGTTCATCTGCAGCATCACCTTGGATAATTCCACCACCGCTGTAAATTATGGGTTTATCGGCACCTAACAATAGATCAGCAGCTCGGCTGATCTGTTTAGGATGACCTCTCGAAACAGGCGCATAGGAACGCATCTCGACACTTGCGGGATATTCGTATTCAATACTTTGCGCAGTCACATCCTTTGGAATGTCGATAACTACCGGCCCTGGTCTTCCAGTGCTCGCAATAAAAAAGGCCTTTTTTATTAGCTGCGCAAGGTCTTCCACTTTTCTGACGAGGAAGTTGTGCTTGACACACGGTCGAGTAATTCCAACTGTATCGACCTCCTGAAACGCATCATCTCCAATTAGCGCTGTCGGAACCTGGCCGGTCAGTATGACCATTGGAATGGAGTCCATGTGAGCCGTCGCAATACCAGTTACCGCGTTAGTCACACCAGGACCCGACGTAACCAGTACGACACCTGGTTTTCCAGTCGCCCGGGCATAGCCGTCGGCCGCGTGGGTTGCGCCCTGCTCATGACGAACAAGTATGTGCTAGATGTGCAAAGCTGCTCCACCCGGATAGCCAAACACAAACTCAACTCCCTCATCCTTGAGACTCTGGACGACGATTTCTGCACCGCTCAGTATCACGTGCTCACCTCTTTTAGCTGCCTGTCGAAACAAGCGTTAAACTATTACTAGATTCGATTCCCGCAAACCTTAAAGTATAGCTTTATGATTAAGTCGCTGTAAATTGATTCTGCGTCATTAATAGACTCTCGAACACAAGCCGATTGCATACTTAACCAGTCCAGCTTGCCCAATCCGCAACTGAGGTACGCTCACTCATTTCAAACTTAAGGGAGGTCAGTGTCTGTCTAGCCGCAGTTTGCAGCCACCACACCTGCCCTGTAGATCCACACGGCAAACAAAAGTTGACGACGTCACCAATGCAGGTGAGACTGCTTGCTGACCACGAATTCACAAAATACCTTTAATGGATTACTCCTGAATTGAGCATCGCTTTTATCTCCGACCTCCATCTGACCCCGGACCAATCAGCCTTAGGAGATCGCTTCAACGACTATCTCAATGACATAGCGCTATTGGGAATACAAAAGTTATTTATTCTGGGTGACTTATTTGAGTACTGGTTGGGTGATGACGCGTCGGAGTATCTTGGGCAATCTGATTATGAGCGGATTCTGAAAGATTCCTCGAATGCTGGTATGGCGATCTCAGTCCTTCATGGTAACCGTGATTTTTTACTCGGCCCCCAGTTCAGCACGCGCACCGGTTGCACTTTGATCAAAGAACCGTTTTTACTCGAAACTCAGGACTGTAAGGCGTTGCTTCTCCATGGAGACAGTCTCTGTACTGATGATGTTGAGCATCAAGCTTTTCGTAAAGTGGTTCGAACCCAAGACTGGCAACTCAACTTTCTGCGGAAACCCATTAAGGAGCGAGACAACGTCGCCCAAACCGTCCGATATCGCAGCGAATATGGAAAGTCGATAAAACCTATGGATATAATGGATGTAAATCAGTCTGCAGTCGTAGATGAATTCAATCAGACCAGTGCCCGGGTAATGATTCACGGGCACACACACCGCCCGGGCATACACAGGATCGAGTTGAGCGGCACAGACACTGCTTACCGAGTAGTCCTCGGTGACTGGGCAAACGCACCCAGTGCTGCCGTGCTCAACAATAATTTGATCACGCTCTTCTACGGCGAACAACGAGAGGAACTTGACCTTACTCAGTGAATTACGCTTGGCTCGGTAGAATCGAGTTCATTTCGCCTATCGCTTCTGGTCGCATCGTTTCTCTGCCTTTCCAGTGCGGTCAGGTAATCCCATGTCACATCTCCAGTAACATAATTACCATCGAAGCAGGAAGAATCAAAAGTTTCAATCGAAGGATTCCCCTCTCGAACTGCATCAACTAGATCTCCCAGTTCCTGGTAGATCAGCCAATCCGCCCCTATCTGGTGACAGACCTGGTCTGTACTACGATTATTTGCGACCAACTCCCCTGCCACGGGCATATCTATACCGTATACATTGGGGTACTTGACTGGCGGTGCAGCGGATGCAAAGTAGACATTCCGTGCTCCAGCTTCGCGTGCCATCTGAATAATCTGCTGTGAGGTCGTCCCTCTGACTATCGAGTCATCAACCAGCAATACATTCTTTCCCCGAAATTCAAGATCAATCGCATTAAGTTTCTGCTTTACAGATCGACGTCGTTCAGCCTGCCCCGGCATGATAAATGTCCGCCCGATGTAGCGGTTTTTTATAAAGCCCTCTCGGTACTTGACACCAATGACATTTGCCAACTGCAAAGCACATGTTCTACTGGTATCAGGCACAGGTATTACTGTTTCTATGTCGTGGCCTGGCCATTTCTCCAAAAGCCGATGACCGAGTTTTTCACCCATTCTCAAACGACTCTTATAGACAGCAACATCGTCAATAATTGAATCCGGGCGGGCCAGGTACACGTACTCGAATATGCAAGGCGAAAGACTAGACCGTTCAGAACAAATCTTCCTGTGAATATTACCGTTAAGGTCCACGAAAACTGCTTCTCCTGCTCTGATATCGCCGAGACTGCTGTAGCCAAGAACATCTAAAGCAACACTTTCTGATGCTATCAACACAGATTTATGACCAGTATCGGGTTTCTCACCGAGAATCAGTGGGCGAATACCATTGGCATCTCGAAAAGCAACGAGTCCATACCCTACTATCATGGCAACCACCGCGAAGGCGCCATGACAACGTTTATACACACGACCCACTGCTCTGAAAATATCGTCAGGCTCCAATTGAAGTCGACTGGTACCGATCGACTCCCGAAGTTCATGTGCAAATACGTTCAACAAGACCTCAGAATCTGAGTTGGTGTTCAACTGCCTCAGATCTTCCTGAAATAACTCATCACTTAACGCGGCAGCGTTAGTCAAATTTCCGTTGTGGCCAAGCGCAATCCCGTATGGCGAATTCACATACAACGGTTGTGCTTCAGCTTTAGAATCACTACCCGCAGTTGGATATCGCACATGGCCTATGCCAACATTACCGAGCAATTGCGCCATATGCCGGGACCGAAACACATCCCTAACCAGGCCACTATCCTTACGTAGATGGACACGCAGATCGTCACAAGTCACCATACCCGCGGCATCCTGACCGCGATGCTGCACCACAGTCAGTGCTTCATAGATAGCGTAATTGACCGCCGATTGACTCACTATACCTATCACACCACACACTGTTAATTACCCCAGTTGCTATTGGTTCAACTACTGTTCTTTTTTTTCGCCGCCTTACTGGAGCGAATCTATATCCAACTGATTCACTACCTTGGTTTTGAACCAAGTGAGCGGGGCTTCGAAGTATGGCACGATCTGGGAGTCTCTGAACCACGCCTGACCGCTTGCTGGCGTCCACTCGGCTATAAACAATAGAAGTGCAACTATCACGACACCTCTTAGACAACCAAACAATCCTCCCAAAAGACGATCGATGCCTGAAAGCCCAACCACCCGGAAAAGCTTAAATAGCAAGGCTACAACCAGTGAAAGCAGAACAAGAACTGCCACAAAAACCACCAAGTAGCCGATCAAACTACTGAGTCTTTCAGACTCGAGCCACGGCACAATGACAATGGCCAGATTATCTCCAAACAGATAAGCTAACCATATTGAGACAATCCAAGAACTCAAAGACAGTATTTCACGCACAATCCCGCGGAAAATACCTAACCCAAACGAAAGGACCAGGGCTGCAATTACGACCGCATCAACCCAGACAATCTGATCGAGATTTATCGAACTCAACACCGGCATCTCCCTTGTGTCTTAGATCCTAGTCGAACCAGTATCTACGGATAACGTGCGACAAAAGCTTTATCGTTTGTCACCATAACTGCCTGTGCTTTCATACGCTCAGCCTCATCCTCTGTTGAAAACGGCCCCAGGAACACCCTGATCGCTGTCTTACCATCCAGTTTGGTTTTCTCCAGATTGACGTTAAATCCATTTTCGTCAAGCAGAGACTGCCTTTTCTTCGCATTTTCAGCTATCTGGAAGACACCCACCCTAACTACCCAACCGGAAGGCAATCCAATCGAATCGGTCACTGGTCGATTATCATCTACTCCCTGATCTTTCACATCCTTGGCGGACTCTTGTGTATCGGACTCTTTCCCTGGTTCAGATTCATCACTGACGCTCTCCGCGGAGTTCTGCTGTGCAAAGACATCAGGATTATCTACCTCTATTCGCGAGATAAACGTCTGCTGAATCGGAACCGACGCGCCGCCGTTACCGATTAATGCATGGCGATGGTCTTGTTTCTGACCTGGCAGAATGAAGGGAAGAACGATTACGGCAGCGACTATTAAAACCGCAGCGCCAACAAGTCGATGCTTTAAATCAAACGAATAATCGTTGGGCTGTGGCATTCACGCCTGGAGAAGGTGTCCTGGAACTGATTTGAGTATAGCACCCACAAGATAAAACGATCCAAAAACAACCACCCTATCGCCCGGGCATGCTTGCTGCATAGCCATTTCGTAGGCTTGCAAAGGATTAGGCCACATCTTGATTTCCGAATTCGAATGGATAGACACAACATCAGCTAAGTCTTGTAGTGTGGCAGCCCGAGAACCGTCTAGTTGGGCCAGGTGCCAGCTGGCTATTCTAGATCCGATAAGACGGACGACTTCAGCCAGGTCTTTGTCTTTCAGCATGGAAAATACAGCGATGTTACGTCTGACAGGATGACGCCTATCAATGAACGCAGCCAGATTGGCGACACCAGCGGGGTTATGGGCCACATCAATAATTTGTTCAATTTCACCCGGTAGCACCTGGATCCGACCAGGCAGTTCTGTGTTTGCCAAACCTTCGCGAACCGTATCTTTACGGACGGGTAAATCTGCGTTCATCGATTCAACGATTGCGATCGCCCCTGAGGTGTTTTGCAGGGCGGCATCGTCCCCTGACCCAGGGATCTGCAGGTCGCTATATGTCCTAGCCGTGCCCCATCGCGACGGATCCGGATTCCAGGCAAAGCGACCGTCCGATACTGTAAATCTATAATCTATACCGATTCTTTTTATCTTACATTTCAACCGATCTGCCCTATCGACGATCGAAACTGGTACGCTGTGGTCATTCAGTACCGCTTTACTGCCGAAACGAAGGACACCGGCTTTCTCAATCCCTATCTGCTCACACGTTTGTCCAAGCCAGGCCTCGTGGTCAAGTGACACGGGGGTAATACAACTGAGATTCGAAGTGATCGAATTGACAGCGTCTAGTCGGCCTCCCAATCCAACCTCTAGCAGAACTACGTCTAACTTGTTGCTCGAAAAAATATAGAGCGCCGCTAAAGTACCAAATTCAAAATATGTCAAGGGGATCCCTTGCCGGGCCTGATCGACTACCCTGAACGCCTCCACCAACTCGTCGTCTTCTGCGATACATTGGTTGAGCTGAATCCTTTCTCCATAGTCAACTAAATGGGGAGAAGTATAAGCACCCACTCTATAACCCGCTGATACGTAAATCGACTCAACACATCTCACTGTTGAACCCTTACCATTCGTACCGGCAAATGTTATTACCTTAGATGGCAGTCGAAGCCTCATCTGATGAAGCACACGCCGTACACGATCCAGGGCAAGATCCTTCGATCGAAAATGAACTGACTGAATATATTCGAGCCACTGATCCAAGGTCAGAAGTGACAAGGGCGCGGACAACTCAGTCGTTGGGGTGGTTCTATTTCAGCCTAAATAAACGAGAGTAAAAATCATCTCTAGAACTAAAGAACCAACTCCCCCTCTACACTACGTCCGGGACTTGGCCCTAGTATTTTCAATAAGCTGGCAATAGTCGCAGACATTTGATCTCTTGTTACGATCATGTCAATGGCACCGTGTTCAAGCAAAAACTCAGCACGTTGGAAACCTTCCGGCAAAGACTCACGAACAGTCTGTTCAATCACCCGAGCTCCTGCAAACCCGACCAGCGCTTTCGGTTCAGCAATGATAACGTCGCCCAGCATGGCGATACTTGCCGACACACCCCCCATTGTGGGATCTGTAAGAACTGAAACATACGGCAACCCCGCTTCGTGTAGTTTATTCAGTGCAGCAGTAGTTTTTGCCATTTGCATTAACGACAAAATTGACTCTTGCATTCGGGCGCCTCCACTGGCAATGAAACAAACCAGAGGCGCCCGTATTTGCAAAGCATGTTCGGCAGCTCTAACGAATCGCTCTCCGACCACCGATCCCATCGATCCTCCCATGTATTTGAACTCAAACGCGACCGCAACCAGTTCCGACCCAGCAACTCTGCCATGAGCACAGATCAATGCTTCGGACTCCCGGCTCGCCTTCTGGGCGTCGCTAAGCCTTTCCTTATACCTTTTAGAATCCTTAAACCTTAACGGGTCAGTGGATTGCAGACTGGTTGCCAATTCAGTGAACTCGGCCTCGTCAAATAATGTCCGCAAGCGTTCACGGGCGCCCAGCCGCATGTGATGCCCACACTTTGGACAAACCTGATTGGTTCTTTCAAGTTCAGAGCCATACAACACTGCGCTGCACGCTGCACATTTGTGCCACAATCCTTCTGGAACACTGCGTTTACTTAGTGCATCTCGAACCTTGATCTTAGGTGGAATTAGCCTCTCGAACCAGTTCATGGTCAGTCTGCCTCCCGTTTGTGAGTTTGCATCTGATCATGATCTCTAACCGCACAGATAAATGATTCAATCTTCTCTGTGTTCTTCTGACCGGGTGACGTTTCCACCCCGCTTGAAACATCAACTCCATACGCCCCAGACTTCGTAAGTGCGGTAGAAACATTACTCGCCTCTATGCCTCCGGCGATAATTACCGGACTGCTCTGGCATTGTTTGGCTCGTTCCCACGAGAATGCCGAACCTGTGCCGCCGTATCTCTCTGATTCGTAGGTATCCAACAAAAGCGCACAGGCTTGCGGATAGGACCGTGCATAAATTTCAGGTTCGGCATCATCCGACATCCTCAATGTTTTGATGTATGGCATTCCAAAGCCGTTACAAAACTCAGCCGATTCGCTGCCGTGAAACTGGAGCAAAGTAAGCCTTACTTTGCTCAACACCGTGTCAATTTCTTTTTTATTTGGGTCCACAAACACACCAACAACATGCACTAGTGCCGGTAAACTGTCAGCAATATCCGCAGCCTGCCGTATACTTACTGCGCGAGGACTTGGACCATAGAAAATAAGGCCGATTGCATCCGCACCGCAGGAGATTGCGGTCGCAGCATCCTCAACCCGGGTAATTCCACAAATTTTTATACGCGTTCGCAAGACAATTTACTGGTTAGTATGACTTGTAACAGATGAACCACATCAACAGGTTCCGGGTTCATGTTACCAGAACCTACATGGCGGCGGTGCTGGGGGAAAGTTATATCTAGCCGAGTAGGAAACACCACATAAATACAACCCATCGGCAGTGGCTGTTACGCCACCTTTCGTTCGATCACGTGTTTCCAGCACTTCCCTCGACCAATCTGGCTCGCATTCACCCGCACCAATAGCTATAAGGACCCCGACGATGTTCCGAACCATGTGCTTAAGGAACCCATTCGCTTTAATATCAAACCATATCCAGCTTTCCTTCTGATTGATTTCGAGTTCGTGGATTATTCGGATTGATGTATTTGATTGGCATGATACTGCCCGGTAAGCGTTAAAGTCGTGTTCACCAAGCAAAGGTTTCGCAGCCATCTTCATTTTGTTTATATCAAGTGGCCTGTAGTACCAGGAAACTCGTCCGGACAGGTAGGTCGGCCGCACCGGCCTATTCAGCAAAACATAGCGATAGGAGCGGGTAAGTGCTGAATACCGCGCATGGAAAGTAGCCGGCACCGGCAGAACCCACGACACAACAACAGACTCCGGCAAATTAGAGTTAATTCCCCGCAGCCATCCTTGGCCAGACCGATTGGACCGAGTATCGTAGTGAACAATCTGCCCCGTCGCATGCACTCCTGCATCTGTCCGGCCTGCTGTAATCACCTGAATCTGCTCATCCGCTACGCTGGACACCGCCCCTTCCAAGGTCTCTTGCACGGTTACTACCCCTTTTTGTATCTGCCATCCATGGTAACTACTACCATCGTATTCAAGACACATGGCGATTCGAGATATACCGTTGGGATTCATGTTGCACCGCGCCCTTAGGACATCCGACTACGCTGAAATGGAATATTGGAGATAAAACACCCTACACTCGGCTAAATCGCGCCCTTAATAGTCGTGAATCGGTCGTACTATACGACTCAACTTGACCGGTGGTTGATTACAGTCGCCTTAGCGGGCACTGGTACAATAGACAATAATTGGCATTCTAGCTACACACTATAACGCACTCATGACTGCAAATAACGCAAAGCCAGAATCTTATCGTAGTGGTCCGGACGAATCCGGCCATTTCGGAATGTTTGGCGGTCGTCTTGAGGTTGAACAAGCCTATAACCAAGCTCAACTCGATCCAAGCTTTCAGTCAGATTTCGACTTTTTTGCAGAACATTACATCGGCCGCCCAAGCCCGCTTTACTTCGCTGAAAGCTTAACTCAGGAACTTGGTGGCGCGCGAATTTACTTCAAGCGTGACGAGTTAAATCATACTGGCGCCCACAAGATCAACAACACACTGGGGCAGATTCTGCTTGCTCGTCGAATGGGCAAAAAACGCATTATTGCAGAGACAGGTGCCGGTCAGCATGGCGTTGCAACTGCTACGGTTTGCGCTCTGTTCGATCTACCCTGTGTCGTGTACATGGGCTCAACAGACATCGAACGCCAGGCACCTAATGTATTCAGAATGAAACTACTGGGAGCTGAGGTAATTCCGGTGGAGAGCGGAACAGCGACCCTTAAAGACGCAATGAATGAAGCACTTCGAGACTGGGTCGCTAACGTAGAAGACACCTTCTATATCATCGGCACTGTTGCTGGTCCACATCCCTACCCAGCCATGGTTCGGGACTTTCAAAGTGTGATAGGTCGGGAAGTGAAGGAACAGATTCTTAAGGCAGAAAATAGATTTCCGGATGTATTGGTGGCTTGTATTGGCGGTGGTTCAAACGCTATGGGCCTGTTCCACCCCTTTCTCGATGACAATTTAAGGATCATAGGGGTTGAAGCAGCGGGCCTTGGCGTTGATTCAGGTAAACACGCTGCTTCGCTTACCGGCGGAACGCCGGGTGTTCTGCATGGTAATCGAACGTATCTGCTACAAGATTCCGACGGACAGATTATCGATGCACACTCTATTTCTGCCGGACTAGACTATCCTGGAATCGGTCCTGAACACTCGTGGCTAAATGATGTGGGTCGGGTCGAATATGTATCGGTAACTGACAACGAAGCATTGGATGCATTTCAATTATGTTGCCGGACAGAAGGAATCATCCCTGCGCTTGAGCCTGCCCACGCGCTTGCATACGTTACCAAGATTGCATCTGCGCTTGATAAGGACAACGTAATAGTCATGAATATGTGCGGCCGTGGAGACAAAGATGTTTTCACCATCGCCCAAGCATTGGGAGTAGAACTATGAGCGGCAACGCAGCAGAGACCAGACTGACTCGTAGATTCGCTCAGCTTACCAGTGACTCCCGTGGTGGACTCATTACTTTTTTGACGTCCGGGGATCCAACTCCATCCATATCCAGAGAACTTCTGAGCCGACTACCTGCAGCCGGTGCGGACATTATCGAACTGGGTATGCCTTTTTCAGATCCCATGGCTGATGGGCCAGCTATACAAGCCGCCAGCCAGCGCGCTTTGAAGTCAGGCGCAACTTTGAAAGGCACTCTTAGCATGGTCAGAGATTTCCGGCTAGAAGACTCCCAGACTCCCATTATCCTGATGGGCTACTTCAACCCTATCTATCGCTATGGAAGCCAGAAGTTTGTGAATGATGCCTATTCGTCGGGTGTCGATGGACTCATTATCGTAGATCTGCCTCCTGAAGAAGATGAAGAGCTTTGTCATCCTGCCCTGACGGCGGGCCTTCACTGGATTCGCCTGGTCACGCCCACCACAGACCATAAACGCCTCATATCTGTTCTACAGAATACCAGCGGTTTTGTTTATTACGTATCTATAACCGGTATAACCGGCACACACTCTGCTGACATCAGAACAGGTCCACACTGTCAACGAGTTTGCAGAGGCTGCAGTTGTAGGTTCGGCATTGGTTAACATAATCAGGGCAAATCTAGATGACAGTGGCCGACCGAAAGCAGAACTGTGTGATAACGTTATCGAGTTTGTACAGGACCTGGCTAGCGGTACAGTACGGTCCTGATCAGATCATCTGCCAGGAATTCGTAGATCATTTATTGTCTAGGGTCATCAGCATCGCCTCAGCGCTTGCCTTTTGATCCGAATCGCCGTGTTGTAGCACTTCGTTGAGCATATTCTTGGCGGCACTGTTGTCCCCCATTTCAATATAAGCCCGGGCAAGATCAAGGCGAGTCCCAACATCCATACTATCAGTGCTATCTGGATCTTCGGTCGACTCATCCGAATCAGAGATGCCAGGACCGTAGACTGTTTCTTCTACGGGAGGTTGCACCGGTTCCTCTGACAATTTCAGGTCAGTCGACGATGACCGCGGGGTTACATCCGGTTGCGCGTCTGGCGGTGAACTGATCGCTGGGGTTACCATTTCTACCCCTGGCTCTTCAAGTTCAAGATCAATCCCGATTTCTTCAGTCAAGATATCGCTGTCACTGGTTATTTCATTGTCTGCATCAGGCTCCCTGAGAGGCGTCGCTGTGAAAAGCGAACTATTCGAGGACAAGGCACGACCCATTTGAACGACTGATAGCCATTCAGAGGAGTCCACTGGCAAAGATGTGGACAACTGGCCGGCCGTCTGTTCGAATTTTTCTAAGTTTCCTTGCGCCTTATAGACCTCCAGCAACTTCAGCTTCAAATCAGTTCTGGTTGGTTCACTAAGAATCGCGGATGTCAGGACCTGCTCAGCTTGATCGTGGTGACCGTAAGTGAGGTAAATGCCCGCTTCAGAAATAGGATCGGTCGCCTTGCCTTGTTCAGTCGACGTGTCGTCTGATTTTTTTGGTATTTGGGACTGTTCAGAACTTCCGTTGGAGTCATCTCGTTGGCTCGCACCAGCCGACTGTTGAGCAGAATTTTCGTCATCTCGCTTGCTGGTCACCGACGGCACCACGATCGGTATCGTCTCGGACGGTGTACCATCATCTGGACCGATCGAACGTTTTCTACGTAGAACCAGTAGCGCCAGCAATAGCATCAGTATGATTGCTGCACCTAACATTGCGACGAGCTGCTCATCCTTTTGGTAAAGCCTGTTGAGCCCGTCGATCGTGGCCAGGCTGCGAATAATAGCCATCACCGACCCCGGCGATCCAGGATCACTCGAGTCGACTGATACAGCAGTTGTTGTGACGCCGGAGGATTGTTGCTGTCCGGATTGCAGCTGCGTCGCGGAAGCCGGGCTGCCTGCTTCCTTGTTTTCCCCATCTTCGACTGCACTTGGCGAGGTCACCACGACGCTCTCAGAAGAGTCGCTAACCTGCTCAGACGTGCTCTTCTCTTTTACTCCACTACTGGTACTCGCGTTTTGATCTGACGAACTCTGCGAGGCAGCGCTTCCGATATCCGAGGTGGCCGCTACGGCTCTCTGATCATCGCTATCTGCTGTCTGGTCGGTCGAGATCTGTGAACTATCAACGGTTGCATCCGGCACCGCCGGTGTAGCGCTTGTATCCGCTGACCCAACTGAAGAAGCTGCTCCAGTTTGCTGCGTTCGTAGTATTGCCTGTTGCTGTGCCAACGCGAGTGCTTCATCTTGTAAGGCAATCAACCTGGCCGACTTGTCGATCTGCTCTGCTAACAATGCGATTTGGCGTAACAACTTCTCATTTTCGAGCTCCGTCGATGCCAGGTTTTCCTCGGTCAACGTCAGGCGATGCTTGATATTCTCCAACTCAGGATCGATTAATGGCTTGTCAGCTGGCACCGGTACCGTATCGGTATCTTTGACCTCTGTTGCGGGTGGAACGGTCGGGTCGGGTTGAACGATCCTGAGAACATATCCCCCTGTCGTGGTGGCGGTTGTCGTTGCATCAGTACTTTCGCGTTTGCTGTCCTGGCCGGCCTTTGGCGTATCAACTGGCATTTCCTTGACAGTTGTTTTTTCAATTTCTTTGACAACGACCTTTTCGACAGGCACTTCCTTGATAATTGTCTTTTCAACCTCTTTGACAACGACCTTCTCATCTCCCGGTATCAGTGATACCCAGAGTCTCTCGCCAGACTGGGACTTACCCTGTGCGATACCCTGGTGATAATCAATCCATTCCGATAGCTGGCGAGTATATTCCTCTCTAGCTACAATTCTTGAAATGCCCGCCATCATTTCAACAGAAGGGATAATCAATGTAGCCCCTTCTCGGAGCAGATTCATGTTGCCACGAATAAACGCCTCAGAATTGATGTGCATCAACGCAAACATTCTCTGATATATAGTCACGTTTTTATCGACGTCAATATTTGTAGCAATACCCATCAGCGTCTCACCACTTCTAACGGGTTCGTAAGTATCCCCTGGCAGTAGTACCCGCTGATCAGTCGCCCTGGGTAACGTCACTGACTGACCAGCTACCGTGTCGTAACCCGGTGGGTCCAGCAAGGCGGTATATTCGCGAATAATCCTACCGCCCGACCACTGTATGGCCGCTAGAAAATGTAGAAACGGCGTGCGAACGGAACGATCTGTTGTTACATGAATCCATGGGCCGGTTTCACCATTGATCACATTAAACTGCAGCAACTTGACGACCGGTTCGATTGAGATATTGGCACGTCGAAAGTCAGAATCTGTTGCCAGCGTGATTTCCAGACTCTCAAGCACATTGTCCTCAATGGAAGCAATCGATATCTCTGCATCAAGTGGTTGATTCAACGCAGAATTCACCACTATTCGGCCCAAGCCGATAGCCTGGACATTGGTTGTCACCAGCCAAAGGCAGACCGATAAAACAATCCAAACAGCTGGGCGTTTAGGTAAAGTTCTGATCAATTTGCTAAAACTCGGCTTTCCAGTGAATAGCTCGACGTGTTTTTCTCATGCTAATTGACATAGACATTAAACACTCTTAAATAGATGTTCGGCTATCTGCACGCTATTTAGTGCCGCACCTTTCCGAATATTGTCTGATACAACCCACATGTTGATACCCTGAGCACACGAAACGTCCTCGCGAATCCTGCCCACATACACTCCGTCGCAATCGGCACCATCGGAAACGGGGGTGGGGTAACCGCCCGGCTCACATTTATCAATGACAACAACCCCCGGTGCAGCTTGTAACAGTTCTCGAACCGCTTTGGCAGTAATCTTTTCGCGGGTTTCGATATGTAAAGCCTCGGAGTGGCCATAAAACACCGGCACACGCACACAGGTTGGGTTTATGCAGATGGTATCATCACCGAGTATTTTTTGGGTCTCCCAGATCATTTTCATCTCTTCTCGCGTATACCCGTTTTCCTGGAATTCATCGATATGAGGCAATACGTTGAAGGCAATCTGCTTTGGCATAACAATCGGACTGACCGGCCTGCCATTTAGCAGTTCGACTGATTGCTGCCCCAGTTCGGCAATGGCACGTTTACCCGCACCTGAAACAGCTTGATAGGTCGCTATGTTGATTCGGGAAATGCCCACAGCATCATAAATAGGCTTCAAGGCAACGACCATCTGAATGGTCGAACAGTTGGGATTGGCAATAATGCCATCGTGCCCGTCTATTGCGTGCGCATTGACTTCTGGTACGACGAGAGGAATTTCCGGATCGTTGCGAAAATAGGAAGTATTGTCAACGACTACGCAGCCCGATGACGCGGCCTTCGGCGCGAAGACGGCGGATACACTTCCGCCTGCTGAAAACAAACCAACATCGATTGAGGAAAAATCAAACTCGTCCAGTCTTTTTACCTCGATTGATTTGCCCCTAAAGTTGATCGTACTACCTGCTGACCGTTCACTCGCTAGCGGAAACAAACAACCAACCGGAAAGCTGCGTTGTTCGAGAATGCCGATCATTGCCTCACCGACCGCTCCGGTGGCTCCGACGACGGCAACATTTAGGCTATTGGCCAAGAGATTCTGTGTTCCAAAGACACAAGAATGGCAACAGAAATGATTCGAATCCAGACAAACCGCACAACTTCATCTTAGGAAATATCCTCAAACAACCAGGGCATCCTCTGCTTATGTATCGCCTCAAACTCCGAAATATCTTTCTTATGCCGCAAAGTCAAGTCGATGTCGTCGAAACCATTGACCAGGCAGTACTTCCTAAAACTTTCAATTTCAAATGAATATTGTGTGCCATCTGGGGTGATGACACTTTGAGACTCCAGGTCCACCTCGAGCATATAGCCTGGTTCATCTTTGATCGATTCAAACAAGACATC
>LUSG01000228.1 GCA_001629395.1 Gammaproteobacteria bacterium REDSEA-S15_B12
ACATCGAGGCTCTTCAGGCAATCGACAGTATGGAGGTTTACCGTTGGATGATTTCGCTCGGGCAGAAATTGACCGATGACCCACTCAGTGTGAATGGACGTTTACCAAAGAACCAGGTGAGTTACTGTCAGTTCGAGCTGTACGTAGACTGGGAAGACGACAGGTTCAAGGCCTACAGTGACGCTCTGATAGCGGGCGGTTATGCCTACATGCTGCTTGATATCTTCAACTCTTCACCGCTTGATAAGGCCCGGCAGATCACCACCGATCACTTCCGCGCGATCAAAATGGATGAACTGCTCTCCATGAACCGCACCAATGGGTTCTACCAGATGATCGAGATGATGCAGGAGAGGTTACCGGCTGCTTGACAGTTAAAGCAGAAAAGCCCTGTCATAGGGCGTTGCATATAGATTTTTTTCTGGTGATGCTCGTGTAGAAGCTTCTGTGGAAAACGTTTTTATACAGGGACGATTACCCTGTAGAAAACGGTGTTGAACGATCTGCCGATGCTGCCTGAGAATAACGCACGGTCAGTTGGTGTGTCGTGTGCTGCGGTCCAGGTTCATTTGTACTGGCCAAGTGCCCAGCTGAATGAAACAACCCAATTCTGGAGTAGAAGGAGAACGATTATGGCTGAATATGTTTGCGATCAGTGTGGTATGGGTGTGACAGGAATGAAATGCGCGAAGTGTGGTGAAGAACTGGTACACGACCACATTACCACCGATGATGGGCAAAGCGTCGCTGTGACCAAGTGTCCGGATGGTTGTGGAATGATCAAATCGCCGATGTGCTGTGGAACAGACATGAGTTGCAGTGTGTAAATTCTGATCAGCCTTGACCTGAGGTCGGAACTTGATCGGGCCCAGCTGGGTTTGCCTGCCCGGAATATCTATGGATGATGCAGCCCAAGTCTAACGATAAGACTTGATAGTTGACCCAGAACAAGATTCGTCCTGGATTGTCCAGGTGAATTCTGTAGGGCTGACACGGTGACATCCATAGTCGCAGGAATATCTACTCGGTTGGCCCCTTCTACAGTTGTGTGAATTGTTACCCCGCCTGAAAGGCGGGGTTTTTTCGTTAAGATTGCTCGATAGACAGCTGTTTTTATTTTCTTTAGATCAGCTAATGGGGTTACGGCAGGCAGGCAGGTCCGATTCAACGGTAGGCAATCGGGGCTTGATGGCTAGCTCATCAAAGACAACGATATCGGCGCGATAGCCAAGTCGCAGCAGGCCGCGGTCAGCGAGCTCAAATGCGGAAGCGTTGTCAAAGGTCACCATGCGCACAGCTTCCTCCAGCGTAAACATTTTCCGGTGTCGAACCCAGTAGCTCAACAAGTGGGTTTGCAGCGAGGATCCCATTTCCTGACAGACGTGAGCGCCAGAATCTGAAAACGTGGCCAGTGTTCGGGGATGGCGGAGCATGCCCAGGACATCTTCTGGCGTCTCATTAACCAGGGGTTGTACAAATAACTGGTCCTCATTCTCTATCATCAGATCAAGCATGACCTCCACGGGATGCTGGTCCCGCATCCTGGACAACTCATCGATCGTCGGGTCATCCCAATCCACGCCCTTGAGTGCATACAGGTTGGTGTAGTCAGGTTTCTTGGGGTCCGTGGTCGCTGCGCCACCTCCTTGGAAGGTGTCGTCCCTTGGTTTCATCCCGGCTTCATCAGCGACTAGGGCACGCCGGATCTCTGGGTCAGCGAAGCGCTGTTGCTGTTCCTGGATGGGGAGTTCACGCAGTTCACGCCAGACCGGCAGATTATCAAATGGCAGATACGACTTCACTGAAAACAGGGCGATGATCGGGCGAGTCGTCGTTTGACCAAATATACGCCCACCAGCATCGACGGTATCGTCCAGATACTGCATCTGGGATTGCCAGGGAAACGGATCCGCACCTTGTCGAGTCGAGAGGGTGCCAAACATGACTGGTCGACCACTGTCTACGGCGACCTTCTGCAGCCGGTTCAAGAATGTTTTGTGGGCCTCGCCGCTGGCCACATCAGGCCCGATCTGGAATATGCCGTGATTGTGTCGGGCCATCACATCAACCAGGTAGTCGATTTCGCTCCAGTCGGCAATACGGCTGGCGATGGGGGATCCGTCGGGTGTCACATGGGTCGACGCCCGTGATGTGCTCAGACCCAGCGCGCCGGCGCCCAGAGCTTCAGAGACTGAGTCGCCCATGTGTTTTAAATCGT
Source organism: Gammaproteobacteria bacterium REDSEA-S15_B12 (assembly GCA_001629395.1). Classification (GTDB taxonomy): domain Bacteria; phylum Pseudomonadota; class Gammaproteobacteria; order Arenicellales; family UBA868; genus REDSEA-S09-B13. Next base: position 2,219 of record LUSG01000228.1, read on the forward strand.
CTTCGGTAGCAGTTTCGGTTAGGGCGCGGTTGCCCATGGTGTACATGCGTAGCGCAGAATGTCCGAGAAAAGCGCCGTAATTGATGGCTTTTGGCAGTTTTGCGACGTTATCCATGTATTGGGGAAAGGTCTCCCAGGTCCAGTTGATCCCGGCCATCATTGCTTCGGTGGGGATGTCTTCAACCGCTTCTAGGCAACGTGCCAGCCACTCCTGTTGCCCGGGCCGACAAGGCGCTAGTGCAAAGCCGCAATTGCCCATGACCACGCTGGTTACACCATGCCAGCATGAGCAACTGCCTAAAGGATCCCAGGCAACCTGGGCATCCATATGGGTGTGGCCGTCGATGAATCCTGGGGCGACCACCTTGCCTTCGGCATCAATAACCTCGTTCGCACTGCTGTGGATACGCCCCACTTCGACAATCTTACCGTTCTGAATTCCGATGTCTGCCCGGTATCGTGATCCACCAGATCCATCTACGATGGTTCCGTTCTTAATTGCCAGATCGAGTCCCATGAGTTTCCCCTGTTAGTTTCGTGTGAGTCGAGTCGTCCGATCGCAGGTTGCTGACTTGCTGAGCATAGGCGACGCTCAAGGTTGTTTCAACCCGGACCGGACAATTGTCAGCCTCTTCATCGACAGCCGGGGTGGGGGAAATTGCTTGTGTATTGCCGCAGTACTCTGTATAACGCTTAGTCCCCCCTGAGGTGTCGGGTGGACCAAGGAGAATGTTTCATTGTTAATTGAAAGTAGTCAGGAGTGTGTTGTGGAGAGAAGTCGTTTTGTGTCGGGTCGAAAGAAGAACAGTAAATTCATGGTCATTGGTCGCTTCACTAGTTTCCCCGTGACCTGGGGTGGAATTCGGGAGCGGTGGTATGAAATGTCTTCCACGCGCCGTGCTGTCGCCATGTCAGCCATGGCTGTGGTTGCATTCGTAGTTGTCTTCTGAACGCTAGGTTCTATTTATTGCCCTGAGCGATTCCGTCGCGGGCACATCGACAGCTTGGAATTTTGTGCAGGTAGAATCCGGGTTCTGCCAGGATACGGTTGTGTCC
>LUSG01000229.1 GCA_001629395.1 Gammaproteobacteria bacterium REDSEA-S15_B12
CACTAGAATCGGTCAAACAGACAGAAGATCTGGTTAAGCTGGTCGTCCGACCCCCTGAAGGCGACACCATTGTTGTCAGTTGTGATTACCTGGCTGCCTGTGATGGCGGTCAGAGTACATTGCGGCGTTTGCTCGATATTCCACTGGAAGGTTCTACCTACGAACAGCGATGGCTGATCGTGGATACTGTCAATACCAGTAACGATTTCCGACAGACCCAGGTCTTTTGCAATACCGCCCGACCGGCCATTTCATTACCCGGACCCGATCAGTCGCGTCGCTTTGAGTTCATGCTTCATGAGCATGAAACTGACGATCTGGCCGATGACCACGCTTTTATCAACGAACTTCTTCTGGCACATGGCGAGCATCGATTACCGAACATCATCCGTCGACAGGTATACACTTTTCAAGCCCGCACCGCAGAAAGCTGGCGCCGTGGGCGGATTTTTCTTCTCGGTGATGCCGCCCATTTGAGTCCGCCATTTGCCGGCCAGGGCATGAACAGCGGTATCCGGGATGCACATAATTTTGCCTGGAAGGCAGTACAGGTATTACGAGCAGGTTTCCCGGACACCCTGCTGGATACTTACGAAATCGAACGGAAACCACATGCCAAGGCATTGATTGAACTGGCGGTCCTGATGGGACGATTCATGATGCCCCCGGGGCGTCTACGCGCCTGGTTCGTTCAATGGGGTCTTATCCTACTTAAATTGATACCACCCGTTCAGCATTACATCACGCAGATGAAATTCAAGCCCAAACCAGTGCTGGGAGCGGGTCTGGTGGCAGGCAATTCCCCCTGGGTAGGCCGTTTGTTTATACAGCCACGATTAGAACTGCCCGACCGCTCCATCACACTGCTGGATGACCTGATAGGGAATCGCTTCACTTGCCTTTTCTTTGGAAACCCAACTGACAAACCCGATCGACTACCGCAATGTTATGTGGGCCTAAACGCCCCGATCAACTGGCTTTGGATCACCCCTGGTACTTTTATGGCAACCAAGGACTCGGGCATCGCCGAAGCGCGGGATCTAGATGGTGAAATAGAGCGCGCCTTTGCCGATGCGCCCGGCTCTGGCATTCTGTTGCGACCCGACCACTACGTCGCAGCTGTCCTGATGTTTCAACAGGCTATTCGATAAACGGTTTTATGCTCAACCAGAGGACTGACCGAATCGATCCAGCCTACGCTCACACTCAAATACCTTTCGGTATAGATCACAGCATACTACTATCCATCCCAATCAAACGCTCAAGCAAAGCCTGATCCTCCCGGAGGATTTCACTGCTTCCATCTCGGACAATCCGACCGCGATTCATAACAATACAACGCTCAGAAAATTCCAGCGCCACTCGACTATTCTGTTCCACCAAAACAATCGTCATCGACGATTCCTCCCGCAAAAGATTTATAACTGACTGCAGCTCTTCAACAATGACCGGTGCAAGACCTTCTGAGGGTTCGTCCATCAGCAACACGTTTGGATTTCCGACCAGTGCCCGCCCGATCGCCAACATCTGCTGCTCTCCACCTGACAACTGGTTACCAAGGTGTTGTCGGCGAGCATCGAGTTGCGGAAAGATCGAATAGACTCGCTCACTCGTCCAGGGACCGGCCCGCACCGCAACCGCCAGATTTTCATCAACAGTCAGCGAGGGGAATATGACACGCTCCTGTGGCACCAGCCCCAGCCCGTTCCAAACACGTTGATAGGGTTTGGCAGCGGTGATTTCCTTCCCATTTACGTACACTGAACCACTGTGCAGATCAGTGTGCCCCATGATGGTCATCAGCAGGGTCGATTTCCCTACCCCGTTGCGCCCAATAACACTGACAGCCTCCCCGGCCAGAATCTCCAGGTCTACATCTTCCAAGGCAACGGTCTCGCCATAACCGGCACTGACAGATACCAACGACAAGCCCGAATCAGCCACGATCGACCTCTCCGAGATAGACCGCGCGTACCCTTTCATCTGCTGCAATTCCCTCTGTCAACACAGCACCGGAGACTAAAACAGTGATGTAATCCGCAACACTGAAAACAATTTCCATATCATGCTCGATGATCAACACCGTGATGTCGCTGGACAGGGCACTGGCTGCGTCCAGGATGTGCTGGCTCTCGGAAGATGGGATGCCAGCAGCCGGTTCATCGAGCAATAAAACGCTTGGTCTCTGTCCCAATGCAATGACAATTTCAACCAGACGTTGCCGGCCATAAGGCAACTCATCAATCCGTCGTAGAGCATCCTCATCGAGCTCAAAATTACCTAATAAATCCATTGCTTCATCAGTTACTTCAGAATACGACGACAATGGCCGAAACATCGAAGATGCGATACCCTGACGTTCGGCTATCGCCAAGACGACGTTTTCAAGAACAGTTAGGCCCCGAAACAACTGGTTGATCTGAAAGGTTCGAGCTAATCCACACCGACTTCGCTCAGCCTCACCCAGCCCCGTAATGTCCTGGCCGTTTAGGATAATCTGGCCACTGGATGGTGCCAAAGCACCGGTAATCAGATTAATGAATGTCGTCTTTCCCGCACCATTGGGCCCTATCAACGCATGACGGGCACCTCGTTTCAGTGTGAAATCAATGTTATGGGCTACTTCCAGTGCTCCGAAATTCTTGTGCAACCCGATGACCTCAAGCGCGAAGTCACTCATGGTGCTGTCCTGTCGAATAATTTTCTCAGTCGGTCAAAGATTCCGAGCAAACCCCCTCTGGCAAACATCACTGTGAGGACAAGAAGCAATCCGACGCCGAACTCCCAGAACTCCGGACTCATCTTGGCCAGTTCATCCTCTAGTACCAGATAGGCCACCGCACCGGCAAAGGCACCGTACAGTCGACCGACGCCGCCTAGAATTAGGATTATTAGGATCGTGCCTGAGCGAGCAAAACTCAAAACATCCAGCGTTACATAGGCGTTGGATTCCGCAAACAGGCCGCCAGCAAGTCCTGCGATACCGGCAGACACACCGTAGACGATAACCAAGCGTCGGTAAACTGGCGTTCCGACTGCATGCATCCGTGCAGAATTCTCTCGAATGCCGATCAACGACATGCCAAAGGGAGAATTCACCACAATCCTCACCCCAACAAATACCAGAAAAAGCACAGCCAACGAATACCAATAATAGGTATGGCCCCAAAGTCGCCGCAACAAATCCCGCAAGCAGCAACGCCGATATCGGTTCAGTCCAGCCCAGATGGGCCGACACCATACCTGCCGTGTAGGCACCCACGCCGAAGTAGGCGGCATGACCCAGAGTCACCACACCGGCAAAACCAACCACGAGATCGAGTGAAAGCGCAAAAATTATAGTGATGAGCACTTGCGTGCCAAAGGCCATGTAGTCGGGCAATACAAAAAATGCTGCAACGGCCAGTATCCACGGTAACCCTTCCCACCACTTAAGACGACTACGGCGGGCAAAGTATCCCCTGGCTTTTTGGTCCGGAGTCATGGGTTTTTAGCCGTGTCGACCATACAAGCCTGTGGGCTTTAGCAGCAGAATCACGATAGTGACGGCATAAATAAAGAAGGCACCGCCTTCAGGCCAGAGATACTTTCCACCGTTGTCAATTACGCCCAGTACCAAAGCTGCCACGAAAGTACCCTTGATCGTGCCCAGGCCACCCACCGCGACCACAATCAGGAAAAGAACCAAGTACTGAATGGCAAAACTGGGACTCAGCCCTAGAATATCTACTGCAAGAC
>LUSG01000023.1 GCA_001629395.1 Gammaproteobacteria bacterium REDSEA-S15_B12
AAGACTGAATCATGCAAGTCCTACTACTAAACGGTACTACAGACTGAAGCCAACAGTAGTAACTCCTTTGTCATCCCAAATTAAATAGGGAATCCCGCCGTTATAGGCGGGAAACTCTCGAAACTCAGAATTATTGGGGATAGCCGTTGTACAATAATGTCGTAAATCATAATGTGAAACGCGTTTTCGAACGCGTGGCTACGAACCGCGAGGTGGTGAGTTCGAATCTCTCCGGGCGTGCCATAAAATCAAGCATTTACAAGTGTTCTGAAAATTCTCCTGCCCCAATCAGAACATCGAAAGGTGTTCACAGTGGTGTGTGACTCGATTATCGGAGATAGTTTTGTCTGACTGAACAATGGCTAATGGTGTTCTATCCGGATACAACGACCTACGACCGATGGGTGAATAGTTGATATTATTTTGTGATCGATGCCATACCGAATGTGACAGATTCAATGACACACAATCTATCCTCTAAGACTGACGCACGAGGCGTGGTTGTCTCTGAATGTAAACCCAGTTCGTTGGAAGACTATGAACGGGCTTTGTACCAGTTTCAGAGTTATTTCGGTGACCCGCTCGAAACTCTTGCTGCAACGGTTAAGAACGACCCCGAGTTTGTTATGGGTCACGTATTCAATGCCAGCGCTATGTTAATGATGACTGAGCGTCAATACATCCCGGCAATCAGGCACAGTATTGAGAGCGCTGAATCGCTCTCGCACAAGTCAAATGATCGAGAAAAAGAACTGATTCTGGCTGCCAGAGACTGCCTGGAGGGTCGTTGGGACCGGGCCTGTGTTGCCTGGGATCGGGTTCTGGCAAGGTATCCAAGAGACGCGATGGCGATCCAGTGCGCACACCTGATGGATTTTTTTCGAGGCGACGCGGTCAATCTGCGGGATCGCGTAGGCCGGGTGATCCAACACTGGCACGAGAGTGTGCCGGGGTACTCCTACATCTTAGGCATGCAGGCTTTTGGGTTCGAAGAATGCAACCAGTACGATAAGGCCGAGGAAATTGCCAACAAAGCACTAGAAATCGAACCCCGAGACGGATGGAGTGTCCATGCATTGGCCCATGTCATGGAGATGCAGGGTCGCTATGAGGAAGGAAAGGATCTTTTGCTATCCCGCGAACAGGACTGGGCGCCGGACAATGGGTTTGCTCCCCACAACTGGTGGCATCTGGCGTTGTTTCATATAGAGCATGAGGATTTCCCCAGTGCGGTCAGACTGTACGATGAGAAGGTCATTCCGGAGGATTCAGATCTTACGACGCGGATGCTGGATGCCACCGCGCTGTTGTGGCGACTGCACTTGCAAGGAGTGGATGTGGGTGACCGCTGGAACCGAATTGCGGACATGTGGGCACGAAAGGCACCTGTGGAAAACGGCTACTACGCGTTCAACGACCTACATGCCGTGATTTCATTTCTAGGCGCGGGGCGGACAGCGGAAGCTCGCACAGTGCTTACTGCGGTTGAGGCAGCAGCTGAAACCAATTTGGAATCAGCCTCCCGGATGGCCCGCGAAGTGGGTATTCCAGCCTGTTCCGCTTTTCTGGCTTTTGCAGAAGAACGTTATAAGGATGCAGTAGAATTGTTACTGCCGATCCGAACCATCGCTCATCGTTTTGGTGGCAGTCACGCACAGCGCGACATACTGACGCAGACGCTCATCGAATCGGCAATTTGTGCAGACAACACTGGGTTGGCATCGAATCTTATCAGTGAGAGAAGTGTGCATAAGCCGTTTAGCCCATTGACTCGACGCTTCAACGCAAAGATCAAGGCCCACAAAAGAGTTACACACTAGTTACCAAGGTGATCGCAGTAGCAGCACAAGGGTGAGTACTAGGAACCTAATAGGGGTAGTTATAACCATACTGACCTGCGTGAGCAGCACTGGTGCCCAAACGCTTGAGGCTCGAAGTGACACGCAATCCTTGCCACCCAAACATCACCTGCCAGACGGAACCTTTCGCAACAATCATCGTCCAGCCATAAACAAGCCGGGTTCGGATCTGCTCAAATGGTGGTGGAACCGGGAGAAACCTGAACCCGTCAGCTTTCCTCTCGACAATAATGACCCGCAGTTTCTACGCGAAAATGAATTAGTGCCAACAATGACCTGGATAGGTCACGCAACGTTGCTGATTCAGTATGACGGGTTGAATATCCTAACCGATCCCCATTTTACAGAGCGAGCTTCACCTTTCAAATTTGTTGGACCACGTCGATTTACGCCGCCCGGACTTGCTCTGACGAACCTTCCTCAAATCGATCTCGTGGTGGTTTCCCACAATCACTATGATCACTTGGATGAGGAAACTATTAAGCAGTTGTATTCGCGGCAGGCCGATCAGCCACCTCGTTTTTTCGTTCCCTTAAGGCAGAAAAAATGGTTCGACAATCTAGGTATACCGAATGTCGTAGAACTGGACTGGGGTGAGGACGCAGACTACAAGGGCTGGAGAGTACACGCTGTACCCACTCAGCACTGGTCGGGTCGAAGCTTGTGGGATCGAAATAAAGTGTTGTGGGCCGGTTGGGTGCTCGAGCACCCGTCATTCAGCTTTCTGTTCGTCGGAGATACTGGCTACTCACCAGATTTTGCCGATGTCGGAAAACGATTTGGCCCTATTGACTTAGCAGCCATCCCTATTGGGGCCTATGAGCCTCGCTGGTTCATGAGCGCGGCCCATGTTAATCCGGAAGAAGCAGTCAATATACATCTGGACATACGGGCACGTTATTCGGTGGGAATTCATTGGGGCACCTTCCAACTCACCGATGAGCCTATGGATGAACCTCCTGTTAGGTTGAGGCAAGCTTTGAAAAAACTTGATATCCCGCAAGATAGGTTTTTTGTCATGCAACACGGCGAGACCCGCTTACTGAAATTTATTGAGAACTGAGCCGTGTTTAATCAGAGAACAACATAAATTATTCTATTTCCTCTCGCATCATTGCAAATAAATTTGCCTCTAGGTCGACATAACCTGTCAATGTTGCAGCAGCAAACGTAGGCACCTTCGCAGGTATGTGCGACAGACCAGGAGAGACACACCATTAAATCAAGGACTTAGGACGCCTTGCAAAATGTAGAGTGTCCAATTGAAACCGGATTGTCCAATAAGCCTTAACAGTAATTAGCCTATGGCCGGTAGACAGCTGGTACCTGCCCAGGAGCATCAAAGGTTATTCCCAAATCTTTCAGTAGTCCGTCGGTAATACTATAGATCCAACCGTGAACGTTTAGCTCTTGGCCACGCTGCCAGGCAGCCTGTACGATGCTGGTATGGCAAACATTATTAACCTGCTCGGTGACGTTCATCTCACACAAACGGTTAACGCGGTGCTCATCATCTACACAGTCAACGAACATCGCATGATTTCGATGATACAGATCCTTGACGTGCAACAACCAATTGTCGATGAGCCCGCTAGGTCGCTCGCTAATGGCCGTGGCCACGCCACCACAACCGTAATGGCCACAAACGATGACGTGCTTAACCTTAAGAACATCCACCGCATACTGAATTACCGACAAGCAGTTAAGATCGGTATGTATGACTAGATTGGCAACATTGCGGTGTACAAAAAGCTCACCCGGCAACAAACCGACGATCTCGTTGGCCGGTACACGACTGTCGGCGCAGCCAATCCACAGGTACTCGGGCTGCTGCTGTCGTGCTAACTTCTCAAAAAATAGTGGGTCCTCACTTTTAATTTGATTCGCCCAGTAGCGATTGTTTTCGAAAAGGTTTTTCATGCGGTGGCGCCCCATTATTGTCCAATTTATCTTAACGATCTAGCGGCTTCCAGGCGATTGTTCTTTCATTCTTCTAATTTAATTGGACAACCGTTGCGCAATAATCCCGATAATCATAGATTAAAGTGCGCTTTCGAATGCGTGGCTACGAACCACGAGGCCGGGGGTTCGAATCTCTTCGGGCGCGCCAAATTGAGGGTATCAACAATGACACAAACAGTGTGTTGTCCCAAGTCACAGACAAAACCCAGAACTATCAAGACATCGTGGTCCAGTTGGTGAACGAAACACCGGGGGGGTTGTGTGTATCAGGGTTGCTATTTGTTGTTGGCTTGGTCAGACTCATGCCTCAGCTAGCCTATGAAAACTAGCGATCAAATGGTATTAGAGCTGCAACTACAGATTTCTCCACTTCTTTAGAGTTGGTCAGTTACCCTGTTCTGCTAACTATCCATTGCCCAATAGCGTTTCCCCGCGCTTAATAGTCGGGGTTTTATCTTTAAACTCATTGTGAGAATACCTTATGAATATTTATGTTGGAAACCTGTCATATAGCGTAACAGAGGATTCACTTCGCTCTATGTTTGAAGCTTTTGGGGGCGTAGTGAGCGCCAAATTAATTATGGATCGAGATACTGGTCAGTCAAAGGGGTTTGGATTCGTAGAAATGGAGAATAATGCCGACGGCCATAAAGCTATCGAGGACTTAAACGGCAGCGACAATGGCGGCCGAGCGCTCAGGGTCAATGTGGCAAAACCGCGAGAACAAGGTAATCGGGGTAGGCGGAATCGTTACTGATTCGAGACTACAGATCTTCAATATCTTAGGGGGTATACCTAAAGCGCTGGCGATGTGTTGTTTTCCAACATTGGATCGGCGCTTAACGGGTGTTATCTAAGTTATGGAGATCGTTAAGTTAACGTGTACAGAGAACAACAGAACGCTAGACGCGAGTGTGCTAAAGAAGTCTGATAGGTTTCTTGAGGTGGTTGTCGAAGGTACCGATACAAAGGTGACATTAGCCAAGAAATCTGCAGACGAAAGAGTATATGTAGGCCATATGGCGGGATTGGAGTTTATATCGACCGGGTGAGTCTCAATAAGAACTGGGTTCGGGATGTCTATTATCCGGAGTTCCTCCACTTTATTTAAGACCAGCTGGCACCATTCGGTCTCAGCCGCTACCAGCCAAAAATTGCAGACGGTTCTGCTGCTGTTGGCTCATCGGCAGAATCGTAGCGAACAAACAGGAATTCTTGCTAATTCGTCGTTGTCTATAGCCTGGGCGAATTCGTGTTAGTTGTTCAGCATGGTAACTTCGGTAGATTCTAGTATGTGCCCCGACTTTGCGACCTGTTCACCGGCTTTGGCAAAAAATTGATCCATGGCCTCTTTCGAGGGGACATGGCATAGAACAAAGCACGTTTGTGGGTCATCGTCGCATCTGCCATGGAAGAGTTCTATGATGCCTGCTTGTCTTGCCATCGGCTGGGCGCCGTAGAACGCCTGTTCCCATTCAGAAAAGTCGTTGCTGATCCTAAACTTGATTAAAGCGTATGAAGCCATGCTGATTCTCCGCAGAGTGTATTAAAGTTGTAGGATCACGAGTGTATAAGAAATCGGTTCCCCAGTTGTGGCGCCCGATTTATGACAACGCAAAACCTCAGACTGAGTGAGGCCGATTACGAATTAATACTGATTGCTGATTCAGCATTGCAGCAGGTCTAAATCTGGCCCTTGCTTCTGTTAGCTACTGTACTCGAGTCGGATGCAGCCAAAGCCTGAATTTGGGGGCTGATCCTGTTTGGGTTTCCCTTGCCAGTAAGTAGTGCGCCGGCGGCATTAACTGGACCGTTCTCTGTAGGATTGCTGCACATCTACACTTCACTAGAAAACACGGTCAACGGGCCTATTTGTTTATAGGTAATATAAATCCCATGCCGGCTTCAGTATCGATCAGCGTGGGTTCGATCTTGGGGCTGATATTCGTTCACTCGAAAGCGTAAGGATCAAAGATGAATCGACCATTGAACATTCTATTTCTGATGGCAGATCAGTTAGCGCCTCACTTTCTATCGGCTTATGGGCACAAAGTGGTTAAAACGCCAAGATTGGATGACATCGCCGCGAACAGTACTATTTTTGATGCGCATTATTCCAACTCGCCCTTGTGTGTGCCCGCCAGGGCGGGGTTGCTGACCGGGCAATTACCATCGACTGTCAATGTTTTCGACAGCGGCTGTGACTACGAACATTCAATACCAACGTTTGCACATTACCTGCGAGCTAATGGCTATGTCACAGTGCAAAGCGGTAAAGCACATTATGTTGGTGCAGATCAATTGCACGGCCTAGAGA
>LUSG01000230.1 GCA_001629395.1 Gammaproteobacteria bacterium REDSEA-S15_B12
GCAATAGCGGACTTTAAATCTATCGCGCTGTACAGTTCAGACGATGTGGTAAAGGCGAGTGCGGTATACCAAGCCAACAAGGCGTCTTATTCACCACCGGCGTCATAGTCTTGTGTTAACAATCAGTTCATAAACTGATTCTGACTTTCAATGCTTAACACCCGCTTCGGCGGGTGTTTTGCTGTTCGCTGGACCAGCCAGAGGAATGTGTTTTGAAAAGCAAACGCGGCATACAATGTATGCCCTGCACTCGCACTTATCCCAATCGTGCCACTGAAGGTTCTGGTTTGATGTGGGATAACATGGCCTCGACCGAGGCATCAACCCTGCCAAATGGTATCTGCAGGATTTCTGAGTTATGGTAAGGACTCACAAACAATAAGATAGGAGAATTCAGTCTGCATTATCGAATAACCAGTTTCTCATTTGATCCTGATCGGGAAGATGATGTGATGGCTGTTGCCCATGCTGCCGCTGATGAGCTGAAAGCCATCGCAGGTATGCAATCCGCCGTCATAGTTCGGGTTGGTGAAGGTAAAACGATGACTATTGCCGCTTACGATACCGAAGATTCCGCTGCAGCTGCACAACCGAAAATTCAATCGATTTTGGGTCAGTTGGCAGGCTTGCTGACTGCGCCTCCGGAGGTTCAGGAAGGCCCGGTCCTCATTGATTTCTTTTAGTTCGACGTTGTCGGAATCACCTTTAATTTGAAGCTCCGCCAAGAGCGGAACTTCATTGAAATTTGGCTGAGTGCCTTGGATATCTCACATGGTACAGGCGGTGCACAAAAAGTCAGTGAATACCTTAACGCAGTGCTAGAGTGATCGGCACGGTTTCGTGTACCAAACCGCGCCAATGACGTGGGAGTTGTTGTGCCAATTGTGCCAAGCGGAAGAAGTGGGAAGAATTCATAAGGAACAAATGAAATGAGTTTTAGCGAACTGGCTTGGGATCGGTTTAGAGAGTTTCAATTAGAAGTGTGGTTCCCGGAAGAGCAAATATCAGAGACAGAGGCAGAACAAGGCGTTGATGAGCTTAAACAAGAGGGATTTCATATCGAGTATTTCTACGACGACCTGGAACGGGAAATCTACAAAGGACTTGTTGATGGACGTTTTAGGCAAGAAGAAATCTGGGATTTTCACGACAGCTTAGATAACCAAGCATTAACCTGGTTGGTTAGGTTTATGTTGTTGAGAATGGAAGGCCAATATGAAGGCGTTAACGGTAATAACGAAAACAGGTATGAAGACTTTCTGGAAAGGGTTCAGTTAATAGCTAAGTGGAAGGACAGAGATACACAAGAAGAAGCTACGCGGGAAAATGTTGTGCCGTTTTCGGCAACGAACAGGGTGACTAAAAAAGAAAAGCGCTAAAACTCACAGCAGTACTGACTATTTCAGGTAGCATCAGACGGACAGGGTAGATCTACAGGTTCTAAAGGGTTGATCCCTGCCCGACTCCATTTCGATTTTAGGTTCTGAGGCTCATCCCTTGAGCCTCTAAGGCCTTCATTATGTATCACTCAGACCACAGCGAAATGGAGATGAAAATGCAGACCGTGACAATCACAAATCGGGAAACAGGCGAATCGTTTCAAGCAAAAGTCCGGAGCCAGGCTGAGTATGAAGGATTATCTGAATGGGATAAGTTCAGAATTGTTGAAGTAGAGATCATGGAACAACTTCGTGACATCGGATACAACTGTTCGGTCAGAAAAGCAGGCTCACCCGCGATATTCGAGTGACTGTGTACTGTCCTGTTTCCTGCTGTTTTTGAGGTAGGAAACCAAAACTAAAGAGAGGTCTGCGGGTGTTGCTTTCAACAGTCTTTCGGCCACCATATGTGGACAGTGGGAGTACATCCGCGACCCCCATCCTGACAGGGCAATAGGCGTTCTACGCATTTGATGCAGATGTTGAACCCAGAGATTTCAAGACTTCTGCATTTTCCCTGATCCGTTTTTGTTGCTTAGCGGCATTGCGCTTATTGACAGGCCGCACCTTGTTCATCACTTTCCCCTTTTTGATTCGATGGCCCATAGCTTAATCCTCGCAGTGTTTATCTTCAGTATCTGAATTCTATAATAATCACGAGGCAACATCCTCATTTTCAAGCTATATCCCCGAGATCTCTCCATATTTCTCCACTAAAATGCCGTGATGGAATACAAAGATCGTCTTCGGTTGATTGGCCCAACAAATTCATCGTGGGCTTTGGCGAGCATGTTTAGAGGGGACCGAGACGATTCAAATCCAACCAAGAAATTCCAACCAAACTAGCGCTCTGTTGTAATTTAATTCTAGACATGACTGTTGCTAAACTAAAAAATAGTTTGAAAAACCTGGCGGAGCCGAAGCGGGCCGCGGTGTTGCTTCGTTTTTTCCAGACTCAAAAAGGGGGATATGGAGAGGGGGACAAATTTCTTGGGGTCACAGTCCCAAATCAGCGTAAGGTTGCAAACAAGTTCAACACGCTCACATCCGCCGATCTAAAAAAACTTCTACAGAGCTCAATCCACGAACACCGTCTTACTTCACTTTTTATCATGATTCACCAGTTTGAGCGGGGGAATCATAAGCAGAAAAAGCAACTGATTGACCTGTACAAAAAAAATCTTCGCTACGTGAACAATTGGGATCTGGTTGATAGTTCGGCACCATACCTTTTGGGAAATTTTCTCAGAACTAGATCAAAGAACATTCTTTACCAGTATGCCAGGTCGCCTAACCTTTGGCGTCGAAGAGTTGGAATACTCTCAACTTTTGGTTTCATCAAGCAAGGAGAGTATAAAGATGCACTGGCAATCGCGATCATATTGCTGAATGATGAGCACGATCTTATCCACAAAGCCGTAGGCTGGATGTTGCGAGAAATTGGAAAGCGCGATAAAGAGGAATTGCTTGCATTCTTAGATAAACATTACGACACGATGCCACGCACGATGCTGCGCTATGCCATTGAGAAATTGAACCAAAAAGAAAGAGCCCACTATATGAATCTGATGAGTGTGGTGCCAGGTTAAGGGCCCGGGACCACTCCTGTGTCACGTGGAATCGAGAGAACAGACATGAATTCAAATGTAACCCTCGAGTCGGTAATTACTTGTCCTGAGTGCCATCATCAGGAAAAAGAGAAAATGCCGACTGATTCCTGTCTGTGGTTCTACGAGTGTGAATCTTGCCACGAGATACTGAAACCCAAGCTGGGGGATTGTTGCGTATTCTGTTCCTACGGTACGGTGCCTTGTCCGCCAATCCAGCAAAAGACCAATTGTTGTTGAAAAGTGGGGTATACCTCGGCATACCCCACCTGATCAACTGCGGATAACCCCAACCTGGTCGACAAGACTCAGGCGACGGCATCGTCCGACCCGGGGCTTCGCGATATTTCTGATCTTATAGTCGGGAACGGATCCTCACATAGCCAAATAGCAATAAAGCGGTGAGTACCGATACTATGATCGCATCGTCAATTACGGTAGCCGCGCCCGCAAAAAGATGCTGGTGCCATAAATTGAGCAGTATGCCGATTTGTGCGATTACCATAGCAACGAAGTAGGCGTTCTGACCGTCCGGACCAGTGGAATAAGTCCGCAATAAACTGATCGTCAAGCCGAGCCAGGTAAAGCCCAAAACTCTAGCAACACCAACTGCTTCGGGGCCGATCCCGTTTCCTTCCAGCCATGCTTCAGTCATAAACAGGAGCTGCACGGTATAAAAAAGACCACCTAATAGGTAAATGCCTAGGCTGATTGCGGCAGGGGTGTCGTTGTACTTTCCAAACATTGTAATCTCCTACTGGGCTGTGGAAATAATAGGCGTTCTATATTACAGGTACGAGTAGTTGGTTGACTAGTTTGGGCCACCCTGATGGTGTATACCCTTTGTATTTAAACTAAGTAAAATGAAAGCCGGTTTCAAACTAATAGATTGATGTTTTGCGTCCAGCAGTTCTTAGGCGTTAGGTGCCTCGTAACCACTTTGAGGAACCTACATATAGATTTTAGCCCTTAATCACTATGGACTATCGGAAAACTCTGGTTGACGACGACTTCGTCGTTCCTTTCGAGCTGGTAACAGATCAGTTCAGATTGCGGATGTTGGGCATTAACGATTTAATCAAAGACTATGATGCCGTGATGTCTAGCGTTGATCATCTCCGAAATACCTACAGTCTGATTTCGGGTTCTAACTGGCCTGTCGGGCTTACGCTTGAAGAGGATCTGATAGACCTTGGCTGGCACCAGAGAGAGTTTACGCTTCGTTATTCTTTTGCTTATACCGTAATGACACTGGATGAAACGCAATGCCTTGGTTGTGTTTACCTGGAGCCCAGTCGGAAGAGTAGTTTCGATGTGGTGGTTTCAATGTGGGTAAGGATATCGGAACTTGGTAATGGTTTGGATTCGGACCTCTACGGTGCGGTTAGGAAGTGGATCAGCGAGCTTTGGCCCTTTACTAGTCCCGCCTATCCCGGCAGGGAAATCACAGCCGAGCAATGGAAAAAAATTCCAGATGACCTTTAGCAAATCAACCCCCATAGCTGAATACAGAAAGCCCCGCTTGTGCGGGGCTTTTCATTAGCTGTTTGAACCGCTACATCGTCCAGACGGCATCTCCTTCTTTAACTTCAGGTGGACTGGTCATAAATTCAGCCATCTGGCCAAAAATAGCTTGAATTCTTGGCTGTGCGGCCACAGCTGATGCCTCACTATCATAGGTTGCGACGATCATTCCTTGTCCTTCGCCAATTCGGCACGAGTGGACAGATTCAAGCCCGGCAATAGCTTTCAGATCATCTCGCAACGTCGCGTCGGCCTTCACGAGAAACTCATCAAACCGACTTTCATCAAACCCATAGGTGGTTACTCTCAAGTACATACGTATTCTCCTTTTTGAAGTAGTGAATCAGACATTTGCAGTTTCCCAGATGTAGATTCTTGCCGATCTCACTGGGAGTATGTAGCGCAGTTGCCTCAGCATTCCTCCAGGAACACAATATCCGGCGGTGACGTAATTACACCGCTGTCTTGGATTGCCTGTCTATCCGGCGAAGTAAAAAACTCAACAAAAACTTCTTTTGAAGGTGCGGTGCCGATTACGTAGCTGGTGTTTGGTTTATCTGGGTTGCGGTATGCTCTTGCGTTGATACCAGCAGCAACGCGTTGATCCTCAAGCCCGTCAAACTTGGATTTCCACAAATCAAAATCTGAAACTTGGGCTGATATCACCACTGTGATACTCATGCGATGCTCCTTGTATAGATGGTGCGATAGTTGTTGATTGATATCTAGTTAAGCCCTGACTGGCGGGACCAATCAATAGATTAGCCGACCGTCAGCTATCCATTCATTGAATGTATGACTGATCCACCACCGATGAGCACTTTCCCATATTGCATTAAGGTGCCCGCAAAAGCTTGGAGTCCATCCCATTGCATGGCTTGTCCCATGTGCTGTTCAATGCCATCTGGTTCGACGTAGACTTCGTTGATGCAATACAGAACATTACCAGTTGTACCTTTACTTGGATCCAAAAGGTCGTTAGCTTCTTCACCCTTGGCCACGTGATAGTCGACAAGATGGATCCCGCCTCTAGTGAGTGGGTTTCTTTCATCCATGCTGCATGCGCCGCAATGATTTCCTCGACTGCTGCCGTATTTTCAGCGGGTACAAGCAGTGCGAAATTAAAGGTCAGTTGTCCGTTTCTCGAAGCCATGTTGGTCTCCTTAGGTGTTATGTTTAGTGAGGTATAGATCCAATACTGTATAAATTGCAATAATAGGTGTTGCAGTCAATAGAGTAACAGAAGTTTGAAAAAATTGAGGTCTGTTCTGGGATGTTGGGTGATGGAAGTAGGCTGGAATCAGGATAAAATATGACAAACAGACTTTTGGTCGGAAATGCCTTGACAGGCGCTATGGTAATGAGCGGTAAATTAGAAAAAGAGTTGAGTTATGAAGAAGAGCGGCAGATTGCCCAGAAGAGCAACACGTATTTGCCGAAAAGAAAACTCAATCGGTGGATGATCATGGGCGTGCTCCTGATGGAGTTCAGCGCTGCAGCAGGGCTCTTATATCTAGTGTACAGAATCTATACGTCTTCTTGAAGACTTTGTACTACTAGGCCATGGAGCATTCAATTAAACATGGTGAAGCTCAACTAAACTGAGAACCTCGATGGTCTATGGGTTAAACTTCCACTTAGAAATCGGCATTCGCATTTGCTACAGCGCTATCTCGCCGGTAGCGCCTACCTAGGAGTAGGAATTAGGGCAAAGTTCATGAACGTTGTTCGAACTACTGTAAAAGCAGACTGTCGTGATGAATTTCTTAAGCAGCATTCTGAGGGTTTAGAATTCGATGGGTTGGCTAGCTTCTCCTTGATCCAGACGGGTGAGTACAGCTATTGTTCGGTGGGTATATGGGATTCAGAGGATCATTTGATAAAAGCACGACCCCTGATGATAGAGTTTCTCAACTCTATCCGTCATATGATGGAGGAGATTTCACCGGAGTTGGGTGTTACAGATCCGGTTTCCGGGCCGGTTGTATTCGAGCGGTAGCTATTGAGGTAGAACTATGGGTACTTTTTTAGGTTTTGTGATTGCGCTGGCTGGCTGGGCTTCAGTCCTGGTTGCAATGGCGTATATATTTCCCAGCGCTTAGAGCCATCTTTGTAGACTGATGCAAACAAAACCGCGATAGCACTTTTGGATGCTACCGCGGCACAATGGCAACTATAAGGAGGACAGTGATGATGAAACTGTCCGGCTGAGAATATCCGTAGTTACGCGCTGCGTGCAAATAAAAAAATGTTATTTGGCGAGTCGGCTGTTTTTATCGGCTGATATATCGAGCAGCGTGATCTTTGCTGCCCCCGGTTCTGGTATCCAAGACACATTCTTGTAGTCGATGGTGTCTTAGTCGCTCAAAGGCGGTTGCGGGTTGAGGCTGAAACCTGTAGTTATGGTAGGCCGACGACAGCTGACTGTCGTATGCTCTTTGGAATCAACGACTTCGCTCAGCGGCTGATGGTACTGCGGCCAGACGCAGCATTTCAGGTGTCTGTAGTAAAGAGGGATTCTTGAGGTACTCCAGCAGCATATCTGTGCGATCGAATCCCCAAAATAGCGCATCATTGATCACGAAGGTCGGAATACCATAAACACCTACGGACACTGCTCGTTCAGTATTGTCCCGGAGTGTTTTCTTGACGGTATCTGAGGAGACTAGGTTTTCTGCGTCGCTCACCCCGAGACTTGAAGCCAGCGTCTGAAATCCGAGATCTGTATGTATGTCGTTGCCATCACCCCAGATATGGTCGAAGATTACAGCGACTGCGTTGTGGTTGGCATTCAGTGCGATCGCCAGTCGCAGAACTTTGAGTGGATTAAATGGATGGGCTGGTGGCGTTTTAAAGGGAATACC
>LUSG01000231.1 GCA_001629395.1 Gammaproteobacteria bacterium REDSEA-S15_B12
CACCATGATTGCGCATTTCTTCCACGCACCATCCGTAACCAACACCCAATTCAAATCGACCGTTGGAAATCATGTCCACACTCGCCACCTCTTTGGCCAGCCAGATGGAATCGCGTTGCGCAACGAGGGTAATACCTGTACCGAGACGAATGTTTTTAGTCACGGCTGCGCAGGCTGCGAGTCCGACAAACTGGTCATGTGCACGCCAATACATTTCCGGAAGCGGTGGTGCGCCTTTTTTGCCACCCCAAGGCGTCTCGCGACTGACCGGAATATGACTGTGTTCGGGAAACCAGAGCGAATCGAATCCTCGTGCTTCGACTTCCTTTGCAAGCTGAATTGGCTGAATTGACTTGTCCGTTGGGAATATCATGACTCCAATTTTCACGACATGCCTCCTTGTCCTGGGGCAGCTGGTTTTGATGCAACAATTGTAAACGGAGTAATGATCACGCTCAGTTACTCAAAGGATAACAGGGTCGTACTCCTGTAAGCGACCTGCGATCCTACAGCGTGCCAGACAATTGTCAACGATGAAGTGCCGTTTGTGTTGTGCCTGAAGTCCTTGATACTTCTAGCTACCAGCCAGAGGAATTTACTCGCTGTCAGCGTTCCAGTAGGCGCGAATAAACCGATAGACAAAAATGCAACAGTACACCACTGCCGCACCGATCACGACGCCGAAGGTGGATAACCAAATTAATGATGCTATGTCCATGTCGAATGATGTCATTCTCGCACACTCACACGCTTGTGGATGGTTCTGCCAAACCGGTAAAATTTTGATCCACATTTTCTCAAGGAGGACATGCTATGTACTACCGAATGACGACTTTTTCATACGATCCCGCCCGGGAAAGCGAAGTAATCGCTCTAGCTGATTCTGTCAGAGACGAGATGAAGGCTATTGATGGCCTGCAATCCGGCTGTAGTGTGCGAATAGCTGAAGGTAGGTCTGTAACTGTCGGTGTCTACGACAGTGCGGAAAGTGCAGCAGCCGCACAGCCTAAGGTTCAAGAACTACTCGGCCGGATGGCGGAACTTTTGAATGCGCCGCCAGAAGTCCAGGAAGGACCAGCCATCTGGGAGCTTTAGTAGTGCGCTCGTGGAGCAACTGGCAGTCAACAAGCTAAATTTAGGTGAGCGGGACATACAATGGTGTACCCCGCTTTTGGCTATTTTCTCCTAAAAGGGGCCTGAAGGGACACTGGAGAGGGTACGAAGGGACTCAGTTTCAGCACGGTATGTGTCATGTACCGTCCGGGGGTACTATATTTTTGGTATATCAAGCGCGTACATCGGCCCGGAGCCTAGATGCTTCTAAGACAGCAAAAATTATAAGATAGTCTATGCGTAATGTAGTTCACAACCGTGCTATAAAAACTACGAATCTGATTCATGCAACTGATGCTCAGGTCTGGCGTTGCGTAAAAGCATAAATACCCGCTCACCTGTATGGTAGGAAATCAAGAGGTCCGCCATGTCATTCAAGCACCTGTTTACGCCCCACAACATCCGCGGTATGGAAATCCGCAACAGGATATTCTCTAGCGGGCACCAAACGATTTTAGCTCGAGACTGGCTACCCACCGATGAGATGGCGGCCTACCATGAAGCCCGCGCCGCAGGCGGGGTGGGGTTAATTGTCACTGAAGCGGCCCGTCCCCATAGCGATGCCGTTACCACACCATCCTACATCGACGCCAGCACGGATAGGTGTATCCCCGGTTACCGCAAAATCGCCGAGGCGGTTCATAAACATGGCGCTAGGATTTTTGGCCAGGTAGCGCATGGCGGCCGCATCGCCCATGGCTCCGGGGGCTTGCTGACGGTGCCATATGCGCCATCTACGGTTCCTGACCACCGCTTCCATACCATGCCGCGGAAGATGTCCACGGATTATGTCTGGGAGGTGATCCAAGCCCATGCCGATGCTGCCGAGCGCATGGCGAAGGCGGGGTTTGACGGCATCGAGATGACCGCCAGTCACGGTCTGTTGCTGGCGCAGTTTCTCAGCCCCGATGTCAACCGTCGCGATGACGAGTTTGGTGGATCGGAAGAAAAACGCTTCCGCTTTATCACCGAGGTCGTGACCGCTGTCCGCAAAGCAATCGGCCCGGATCGTATTATCGGCATCCGTATTTCTGCGGCCGAAGACGAACCGACAGGCCTGACCAGCCAGATGGTGCTGGATGCCTGCCGGCGGATGGATGGCCTGGCGGAACTGGATTACCTGAATGTCACTATGGGGTCCATGGCCGGGTTGGGGAGTTCAGCCCATGTGGTGCCGCCGATGTCTTTCGAACATGCCTACATAGGCCCCCACGCTGCCGCCATCAAGGACGTATTTACCCGCTCGATTTTTGTTGCCGGACGCATCAATCAGCCACAACTGGCGGAACAGGTTTTGGCAAAAGGGCAAGCCGATCTGTGCGGCATGACCCGTGCCTTGATTTCCGATGCCGAGATGCCTAACAAGGCGAAGCGAGGCGATCTCGATGATATTCGTGCCTGTATCGGGTGTAACCAGGCCTGTATCGGCCACTATCATCAGGGTGTTCCGATCTCATGTATCCAGGACCCTATCTCGGGGCGGGAGCTGACGTTGGGTGCTCACGAGAAAGCCGACAAGCCACGGTCGGTTCTGGTGGCGGGCGGTGGTCCCGGTGGCATGAAGGCGGCGGCGGTTGCCGCACAACGGGGTCACCGAGTCACCCTGTGTGAAAAGTCAGGGCAGCTGGGCGGGCAGGTCCTGCTTGCGCAGACCCTGCCGGGTCGGGCGGAATTTGGTGTTCTGGTGGATAACCTGCGATACGAGATGGAACTGGCTGGAGTTGAGGTTTGCCTGAACACGAACGTGGATATGACCTGGGTGGAACAGACAAGCCCCGATACGGTGATCATCGCAACTGGAGCGACACCGTTTCAGTCGGATGCAAGAATTGATCTCGACACCCATGTCGTTGAAGCCTGGCAGGTCCTTAAAGGTGAGGCCAACCCTGGCAACTCGGTGGTTATTGCCGACTGGCGGTGTGACTGGATCGGGGTCGGGTTGGCTGAAAAACTGGCTCAGGAAGGCTGCAGCGTCAGGCTGGCCGTGGATGGAACCCATGCCGGACAAAACCTGCAAATTTACCTGCGCGACACATGGGCCGGAAAACTAAATGCGCTCGACGTAGAGATCATTCCCTATGCTCGCCTGTTCGGTACAGACCAGAATACCGCTTATTTCCACCATACCGCCAATGGTGATCCCATTGTTTGTGAAGATATAGACACCCTGGTGCTGTCACAGGGTCACCAATCGGTGACTGCTCTGGAAGACCAGTTGCAGGGCAGCGGCGTGGAAATCCACATGGTTGGTGATTGCCTGAGCCCGAGGACCGCCGAAGAGGCGATCTACGAAGGTTTGATGATTGCTCGGGAGATTTGAGTCCATGACGGTATCTGGCAAAAAAGCGTCTCGACGCGGCGGCGGACGCACCGCCCGCATTGCTCAGCGGGAGGCGCCGACGGATGACCGAGCCAACACTCGCTCCGGACATACCGGCTGCCAGTATCATGCCCTGATGGTGTAGGTATCATCGGCAATATCCCCGAGGGCGCTAATACCATGCTTGAGCAGGGGGCTCGGTTGAGTGATGCTGGGCGCATTCTAATTCCACGCGCCATGGTCGAGGATGTGCTTGCCTCGACCCGGCGAGGATGGACGCTGCACGCCCTTGATGGAGAGCGAAGTCTCGACATTTCACCCGATCACGTTCACTTCGGCACCGCCGGAGGGGCAGTAAGTATTCGTGATTTTCACACTAAGACCTATCGTGACACTACGTTGCTCGATCTCTATGACGTGGTACGGCTGATCGATACCCTACCTCATATTCACTGGTGTTATCGCCCCTTGATTGCGCGGGATATGCCGACGTCCATGGATCTAGACAT
The DNA here is from genome assembly GCA_001629395.1 of Gammaproteobacteria bacterium REDSEA-S15_B12. Classification (GTDB taxonomy): domain Bacteria; phylum Pseudomonadota; class Gammaproteobacteria; order Arenicellales; family UBA868; genus REDSEA-S09-B13. Next base: position 3,943 of record LUSG01000231.1, read on the forward strand.
CAATACGGCCTATGCGTTGATCACGGGCACATCCAAGCCCTGGGGCATTACGCTGGGTTCGCAAGAATCTGTCGAAATCGTCACCGACATGTTCGATATGGCATTGGGCGGGTCGGGTCGGTTCCGCGAAACGCCGTGTTGCCATTCAGTTCAAGGGGATGGAGTGCCGCCGCTGCGTTATGCAGAAGAACGCTGCAAGATCAAGGAAGCCTCGATCCGTGCAGGCATCCCCCTGATGATTGCTTCGGCGCCACAGGCCGGCGCAACATCTCCTGCCGCGCTGGCAGGCACACTCGTCCAGGTCATCGCCGAAGCTCTTGCCGGTCTGGTTTATACGCATGCCGTGGTTCCCGGCCATCCGGTAGCTTTCGGTCCTTGGCCATTCGTTGCGGATCTGCGTACTGGCGCCATGAGTGGCGGTAGCGCTGAACAGGCCCTGCTGTCCGGCGCTTCGGCACAGATGGGTAAATTCTATAATCTGCCGACCAGCGTTCCAGCGGGGATGGCGGATTCCAAAGCGCCGGATGCCCAATCGGGGTACGAGAAAGCCTATACCACCGCCTTGGCTGGGTTGGCTGGCGCCAGCATGGTGCATGAATCAGCCGGCATGCATGGCAGCCTCATGGGCTGTATCCTGGAAAGCTTTGTCATCGATAACGATATGCTGGGCAGCATCCTGCGTACCGTGCGCGGAATTGAGGTCACCGACGAGACTCTATCGCTCGATGTCATTGCAGATGTGAATGTAAATGGTCCAGGCCATTATCTGGGCCACAATCAGACCCTAAGCCTGATGGAGAGTGAATATCGCTATCCGGTGCTGTCTGATCGCACCAGTCCGACGGTGTGGGAAGAAGAGGGCGCGCTTGAGATGGAAGCGCGGGCCCGGAACACAGTTGTGGAGACTCTGTCCACGCATTACCCCGATCACATATCGATGAAGCTGGATGCCGAGTACCGGAACCGTTTCAATATCTTGCTCCCCAAAAACGCCATGAAGCCGGGGACTGGGCGTTGGTCCCAGGCCGCATCGACACAGTGAGACAATTCAGATGTGCGCGGGCCTTTATGAGGGGTAGTCTGCTGCGCTTGAATGGGACAATTCACTGTTGAAGAACAGCAGAGACTTTACTGTTACACAAGGTGACTGAACGGTATACCCATTTACGAGCAGAGGATTTGAACCTCTGGCCCCTGCCTTCCGAAGATGTAGTGGTATCCGAATAGGTCCAAAA
>LUSG01000232.1 GCA_001629395.1 Gammaproteobacteria bacterium REDSEA-S15_B12
GTGGTGCTGCAGTCGGATCTGACTGTTGATGAATCTGCCACCACGAATCTGCGTAGACAGATGTCTTCTGAACGCGGCAAGGTAGATTTGTTTAATTTTGGCGGAACCGTTGAAGAACTCAAAGCGCGTTGCAAAACGGATACCACGTTAGAGCCACCTAGGGCACCGGTGTTTCAGAAGTGGGTTACGCGATCGGCAGGTGAAACTGCCGGATAAATTTAATAGAGGGTTATCAAGAACAAGCCGCTACGGTTGGTTTTGAACTTGCTAGCCCAAAGTGAATATTGGGTGTGTCGGGTTTGAAGGCGCTCTACTACATTGCCGTGGTGCTGCCCTCACCGCAAGCGGATGCGGTAAAGACACTCCAGAATAGGGCACATACCGCGTACCATAGCCGTGCAGCGCTCCGATCACCTCCGCACATCACGTTGCAAGCACCGTTTCGACTGGCACTGGATCAGGTCGGGGGTCTCAAGCAGGTTCTGACTGAGTTTGCCTCGAGTTACTCCCCTTTCTCGATTGAGCTGGGTGGTTTTGGCTGTTTTCCACCCCGGGTGGTATTTGTCCGTGTAATTGAAAATCAGGCTTTGTCCTTGATTCAACACGATCTGATTAAAACGCTGACAGAACATCAGATCGTCGGCTCTGGCGAACAGGCGTTGCGTGCTTTTCATCCGCACATCACCATCGCATTTCGCGATCTGATCCAGCGTCACTTCAGGTCACTGTGGGATGAGGTTGAACATGAGTCCTTTGTCGACCGGTTCACAGCCGGAGGTATTACTTTGCTGCGGCACGATGGAAAAATCTGGACCGCAGAAGCCGACTTTCTATTCGGGCAACAAGAGTTTGACGAGCGCACCTAACTCGAAAGGGTTCGAGGCAGGTTGGTTACCGTTGCTGTCGTCGGGTCGTTTCGAATCAACAGCTGCCGGGCAGACCATTCGGTCGCGGGGTCGGGTGGCAGCTGCCAGTGAAATTCTCCGGCAACCAACTGAGCGATACTGACACCATCTTTGTAAAGCAAGCGATTAGCAGACACCGCAGCAATCCTGTCTCCCGGTGTGGTGATGCCATGCAGATTCACTGGGTCTGCAGCAGACACAATCACCGGTCGTGAAGTGTCAGTTTGATTATCTGGGTATCGGAACTCGCGCAGGCGTTCTACTGCCTCAGGCCACGCAAACTGTTCGCCACTAAATCCGTTAACGAAACGGCCACCTCGAACCTCACCCCTGGCTTCGAGCCGGCGGAAAGCACGGGCCAGTTCCCGCCAGTGCGGCAGTGAACGGTGTTCACGAATCAGCAGTGCCCGGAACACGATCCCGTAACGATCGAGTAAAGCCACGGCGATCTGTTCGGGTTCGATCGGGAAATTCTGAACAGGCACAATTGGGTCGTTTTCCGAGGGTCCGTTGGACAGTGCAGCTTGATGGGAGAGTGTCTGTTCAATCAGAGACCAGCGGCCAGCCGTCTCCACCGTTGTGGAGCGGTGTCGGCGGGCGCGTCCGCCACCGGGCCGTTTGGATGAGGGTGCAATCAGTACGCGCAGACCGGCAAAACTGTCCGACGTGACGATGCCCCAGGCGACAAGTTCTGCCAGGGCCTCTTCGAGTTGACTCCTCAACAGGCCGGTCATCGACATCAGATCGGTAAAAAATGATGCTCCGTTTGATAACAGCACATCTCGCAGGCGGCTGGCCTGCCCCGATAGTGAGGCCCAGTTTGTCAGCTTGCCGGTGCTCAGGTCAGGGTGTGTGATCCAGGGCAACCAGCTCTGGATCTGACTGCGCTCAAAAAACATGATCGGCGTATTTCGGACTGGTCCAATTCGGCGTGTGCTTTTGACGGGTGTAAAGGGGCGCAGCCACATAAACTCACCGGCGGTGAGCAGTTGGTCGAGCTGATTGTGACTGTATCCCGAAATTCGGTGTGGCAATAAGGATGATTCCCAAGCCACGGCGGGGGCCGCAAATCCCTGTAATCGATAGAGTGCATCGCGCAGTGCCTCAGGCCCGCGTTGTTTTTCACCGGAAAGGCCCTGCCACTGCAGTACAAAGCGCATGAACGCGCCTGGGGGTACGGGCTCGACCTGCTTGCGCAGGGTTTTGATGGTGTAACGGCCGATGCGTGCCAGCAGACGGCGTTCACACCATTCTTCGCTGTCGCCAAAGCGGGTTTCACAAGCACTGATCGAGTTGACGCGAAATAGCCCTCGCATGGCGAATCCTTCGGTCTCGAGTGTTAGCAGTGCCCGACTGACAAGTCTTTTGTCTATATCCAGCGGTTTGGCCAGTGCTGTGGCGGTGACAGGCCCCAACGTTTCGAGCCGGCTTCTGATAATTTCAACCAGTCCCTGTGTTGCAGCGGACTCGGGATCTTCCAGCTGTGCAGTAGCGGGCTCCGTAGGCGTGATAACCGGTTGCAGCGAGTAGTCCCCACTCACACACCGTGCCAGCTGTGACAGCCGTTCTGCACTGGTCCAGAGTACGGACCCCGACGCGAGCGACAGTGCGGTTGCGCGTTTGTCGAGCACCAGTTGTTGGAAATACTTGGACCACTCAGGCAGCGAATCACGGATCTCGCCCGTTTCAAGAAACCCGGATAACACCAGTGCATCGTGGAGTTCATCGGCGTTCTGTGGATCGGGCCAGGCCTCAGCGCGGACGGTCTCAATTGCAGTTGGATCGAGTTCCGCGACCTGTGCAGACATGCGAGTTCACGGGCGGTTATCTTTATTGGGGGGGTCGAATTGTCTTTATCATTAAGCCGGCTGATGAGCCGTTGTAGTCCGTCAACATCCATCACCTCGGTCAGGCAGTCGGACAGCACCTGGGCCACCAGCGGATGATCTGGAATCTCGCGTTGGCCGGTGATGTTCTCGGCACAGGCGAGCTGGTCCGGAAAGATCACAGCCAGTAGATCATCGGCATCGCTACGCTGGAATTGTGCAGGCACTTTCTTGCCATTTCGATTTCGACGGACTGCAAGCGCCGTTGTCGTCACCCAGCGCCATCGAGTTGGGAACATGGGCGCATTGAGCAATGCCTGGATCAGCACCTCCCGCACGCTGTGTGGTCGCAGGTAATCAACCACTTCAAGCAACGGAAAACTGTGGGTGGGGCCTAGCGAAAGGATAATGCTGTCGTCCAGTGCTGCGACCTGCAGCTCAAAGTGCTGAGTTGGCAGGGAGCCCAGGGCGGCTTTGGCGAGGGCCGCATATTCCGCAAGCTGTCCCGCAGCACTTGCAGTCAAGCCGATCGTGCGCTGCAGCCAATCTCTCGTTCGGGCTATGCCATCTTTTGATGCGCTGAGCTGGTGGTCCAGCTGTGCCCGAAGCCTCGATACCGCAAGCGATAATTCATCACTGCGTCCCGGGGCTTCTCCAAACCAGAATGGAATGCTGGGAGACTGTCCTTTCGCATCTTCGACATAGACCTTGCCCAGTTCGATCCGGATGATACGGTAGGCTGTGTTGCCCAGTTGGAAGATATCACCGGGGAGGCTCTCGAATGCAAAATCCTCATTCAGTGACCCAACGGGAAACTCCTCGGGCAGGAGCACAACGTCATAATCGAACTGGTCGGGTATCGCGCCGCCGTTCGTTATAGCAGTGAGGCGGGCACCACGTCTTCCACGTATTTTGCCGTTGACCGCGTCCAGATGCAGATGTGCCCCACGTCGGCCCCGACGGGTGGTATAGCCATCAGCGAGCATCTGGATAATTTCGTTAAACCGCTCGCGTGTTGTTTCCCGGTAGGGCCAGGCCCGGCGAAGTACCGTATATAGGTCATCGACACGCCATTCCTCGGCTGCTGTCTCGGCGACAATCTGCTGGGCGAGCACGTCCCAGGCCGGTCGTACCAGCTGAATAGCATCCAGTTCCTGGCGTTGTACAGCATCCAGCAGGGCGGTGCATTCCATCAGGTCATCACGCGATAGTGGAAACAGGCGACCTTTAGGGAGGGCGTTAACGCCATGACCGGATCGGCCGACGCGCTGAAGAAAAGTGGCAATGCCCCGGGGTGAGCCAAGCAGGCAGGTCAGGTCAATATCGCCGATGTCGATGCCGAGTTCGAGTGAAGCTGTGGCCACCAGTGCATTGAGTTCCCCATTTTTGAGGCGCTGCTCAGCATCAAGACGGTGGTCCCGGGCAAGACTGCCATGGTGTGCGGTGACGCCACTGGCAGGAAGTCCGCGTTCCTGCATGCGTTCGGCAAGGTGCCGGGAGACACGTTCCGCCAGGCGACGGGTGTTGACAAAAATCAATGTAGAGCGGTGTTCGGCAATGAGATCAGCCAGGCGGTCGTAGATCTCACTCCACACTTCGGCGGGCATGATAGGTTGAAGGGGTGAGCGTGGCAGTTCAATGGCAAGGTCTCGGTCACGCACGAAACCGGTGTCGATGATCCGACACTTATCGTTGCCGGTCCGGTCACCGATTAGAAAAGCTGCCATGTGGTCGATTGGTTTCTGGGTCGCGGAGATTCCAATACGAACAGGAGGCTTGACACACAGGGCGTCCAGGCGTTCCAGGGATAAAGACAGGTGCGCGCCGCGTTTGTTGCCCGCCAGTGCATGTAATTCGTCAACAATGACTGTACGTACTGTTTGCAATATTCGACGTCCGGACTCAGAAGTCAGAAAAATAAAGAGCGATTCCGGAGTCGTGACCAGGATGTGCGGTGGTTGCCGGCGTACCTTGGCGCGTTCAGCCTGTGGTGTGTCGCCGGTGCGTACGGCTGATCGGATCAACAGCGGACTGGGTGAAGGTAATTCCTGTGTGATACCCACCAGCGGCGCTTCAAGATTTCGGTTGATATCGTTAGACAGGGCTTTGAGTGGAGAAACGTACAAAATACGGGTTTCATCAGGCAAGCCGAACAGTTCACCGTCGCGCACCAGTTCGTTAATGACCGCAAGAAAGGCCGCCAGGGTCTTGCCCGATCCAGTGGGCGCGGCTATCAAAGTGTGTGAACCCCCCTGAATAGCCGGCCAGGCTTGCACCTGTACTTCGGTGGGTTGATCGAACTGGCTGTTGAACCAGCTGGCAACGGCTGGGTGAAAATGGGAACGAGGCATCAAGATAGTGTAGTGCCTTAGAGGCTCATTGGATGAGTATTCACAGCGCTGTGTCGGCTGCGTAGAGTCCGGTTCTTGGGTCACGGTAGATTCGGTTATCATCGTGCCGAACTGAATCAGAATTGAGGAACTGAGGATGGCCATATCGCTTGAACAGGCCCAAATTATTGCAACGGCCGGCTTAGCCAAAGCCAGGGAGTTGGCTCTAAAACCCGTCAGTGTGGTGGTGTTGGATCCAAGAGCCACCCTGGTTGTGGTGTTGTCTGAAGATGGCGTCAGTATGCTGCGGCCCCGTATTGCCCAGGGGAAAGCCAATGCGGCCGTTGCGATGGGTATGGGCACGCGGGCGCTGATGGCACGCGCCGAACAACAGGCCTACTTCATTCAGGCGGTCAACGGCCTGGCTGAGGGCAATTTTGTGCCGGTACCCGGTGGTGTTCTGATCCGAAATGAGACAGGGGTGCTCCTGGGTGCGGTTGGTATCTCAGGTGATACGTCGGACAACGACGAAGCAGCTGCTGTTCACGGAATTACCGCAGCGGGCCTGGTCAGCGAAACGGGTTAGAGAGGGTCATTTGGTATGAACAATCAGAACGATGGGAAAAACCCAAGCAGTACTGAAATTTCTCCTCGCCAGATATTTGGCTGGGAGGATATCGATCGCTATAGGTTTGATGAGGACGGCAGTGAAGCTCAGATCATCAGTGGTGAGCATATGCATTTTCTTCGGGCGGTGTTTGAACCAGGATCAATCTACCCGATGCATTCCCACCCGCATGAGCAGTTCAGTCTAGTACTGTCCGGGCAGATTCTTTTGACGGTGGGCGATGAAACGCGAGAGATCGGCCCTGGCGATGGCTGGTATGCAGCGAGTAATGTGCCGCATGGTGGTCAAATTATTGGTGATGAAAAGGCAGTATTTATTGATGTGTATTCGCCAGCGACGCGCTGGATACTCGATATACTAGATACCGGGCAAAGATTGCCTCCAGTTGGATCGGTGGACTAGAAGCTGTTTTAAACACACATTCAAAAGGAATGAAGGCGATGGAGTTGAAAAACACATTTGCAGGTGATGCATCGTCTGAAGCCGTTGCTGCGGCGGTTGCAGCCGATGGGTATGCTGTTGTACGTGATGCGGTCAACGCCGATACGGTTGCTGCCGTAAATGCCGACCTGGCACCTTATTTTGAGAAAGCCCATGATGGGCACGAAGAGTTTTATGGCAAGCTCACCAAGCGGTTCGGGGCGCTGCTTGCGAAGTCGACTGCTGTTCAGGCGCTGTTGGTTCACCCCATGGTGCTGGCAGTGGCGGACAACGCTTTGTTGCCTCATTGTGTCCGCTATCGTGTGCACTATACCGGCGTGATGCATATTGAACCGGGTGAGACCCGCCAGGTTTTGCACAGGGATATTGGTCTCTATCCGATTGCGAGTCCATGCCCCCCGTTAACTGTAGCGACAACCAGTGACCGGGTACCAAAACCGGAGGAAGTTGTGGCCACTGAAATGCCGGCAGGTTCTGTGCTGAATTATACCGGAAATACCATCCATGGCGGTGGTTCGAACCACGCGGACCATCCGCGAAGCGGTGTTGCCCTGCATTACAACCTGGGCTGGTTGCGCCAGGAAGAGAACCAGTATATGGCCGTGCCCCCGGAGCTGGCTCTACAGTTGCCGGATCAGATCCAAGAACTGATCGGATATTCGCTGGGCTCGAGCAGTCTCGGTGTTGTGGACCACATGGATCCTAAAGACTATCTGCATGGGGTGCGTGATCCAGCGCAAAGTAGCCTCAGCTCTCCAGAGTTGGAGAAGCAAGTTCAAGCATTGTCGAGATTTCATATCAGCCACAGTGAAGACGGGCTCCCGAACTACTACGACGTGGATACTGATTAGGGTGGAAAGGGTTTTTGTTTGGCAATGTTCTGGCACAGCGACTCAAGACTGAGTCATGATGAATGATCATCTTCTAGCGGGTGACTTTCAAGAAGAACCATGGTGGTGGCATGCTGCGCCTCGGCCTGCACAGTCCTCGGTGGACAATTTTCCGGACCGCGCCGATGTTGTCGTAGTAGGTTCTGGGTTTACGGGTCTATCGGCCGCGCTGACACTTGCCAGGGCGGGGCGCGATGTTGTGGTATTGGAAGCACAGTCCCCAGGTTATGGGGCGAGTTCGCGTAATGCGGGTTTTGTTGGGCGAACACTCAAACACAGTTTCTCCGCACTGATACAGGCCTATGGCCTTGACTACGCAATGCAGGTGTACCGGGAACTCGACACTGCGTTTGATTTTGTATTCGAATTGGTATCCCGGGAGAACATACACTGTTATCTGACACGCTGTGGTCGATTCATGGGCGCACTAAATGCTGAACATCTCGATTCAATGAAGGGCGAACTTGAATTGCGGCAAAAACATCTTGGTCACCCGTTTCAGATGATCTTGGAATCTGAGCAAAGTGAAGAGATCAGTTCGCGTCGCTATGTTGGGGGTGCGCTGATACCGGATCTGGGGAGCATTCATCCGGGGCTCTACCATCTGGGGTTGCTGAATGCTGCAAGGGTGGCCGGTGCACGGGTCATCGGCCACACACCGGTGACAGCAGTTCGTCCTGATGGCGCCGGTTTTAAAGTTGATACGCCCAGCGGTGTTTTGACAACTCGAGATGTGATTGTTGCCACCAATGGGTACACCAATCGGGCCGTGCCCTGGCTGCGGCGCCGGGTCATCCCTTTCCACGGTTATATGATAGCGACAGATATTCTGTCCGAAGACGTGATTACCAGGATTCTGCCCAACAACCGAACCTTTCATGACTACAACAACAACCTGGTGTATATCCGGCAGGCGCCGGATCAACCTCGCCTGCTTATGGGTGCTTATACCGGTGGTCCTGTTGACCGATTGTCGACGAAAGCCGATAAACTGAAGAGTCGTATGGACGTTATCTTCCCTGAATTGAGCGAGGTAAAGATCTCACGAATCTGGAGCGGCCTATGTGCGGGCACATTCGATTTGTGGCCGCATCTGGGCATGCATAAAGGAGTGCACTATGCGCTGGGGTACTGTTTTGCTGGCCTGCCGATGGGCACATACCTCGGTGACAAGGCAGCAAAACAAGTTCTTGGGTTACCAGACGCTTCAACTGTATTTGCGGATCGTACGTTTCGTAGTCACCCGCTGTACACGGGAAATCCGTGGTTTGTCCCGCTCGCGTTGCGTTGGTACGACCGACAGGATGCAGCCTATTCATAGCTGCTTTGGCCACCACGCTTAAGAGAAGACATTCATATTACAAAGTAACGTTTCTCTAGAGGCTTCAGATAAAGAACAAGAGGTTTGAAAATCATGTCAGTCGCCCTAGCAAATGAACTTAACCAGTTATGTGATGAGCAGCCGTTCCACACGGGCTGGTTTATCAAGAATCTGAGAACAGGTGGTGTAATGGAGCGCTATGGTAGTGTTGTGGTGCCATCGGCCAGTACCCGTAAGATTGCAATCATGATGGCAGCGCTGAAGGCGGTAAATGAGGGCGAGCTCTCGCTGTCCCAGCCAGTGACCATGGCATCTCGTTTCAAGAACAACGATTCCGGTTGTTTTCAGCATTTACAGAGTGATTTTGTGATCCAGCTTCAGGACGCTCTGGTCATGATGATTATCGTGAGCGACAACACGTGCACTGGGGCCGTAGCGGACCTGGTAGGTCTCGAAGCGATCAATGCGTTGTGCCAGTCTATCGGTATGGCCGATACGGTGCACCGCTATGGTATTCCACCTGCCGGTATGGCGGGCTATCTGCCGGCTGACAAGACTAATTCGACCCCACCTGCTGACGTTGCACGGCTTCTCGAACTCATTGTAAAGGGTGTGCACGACAACGATCTGGCCAGCCACCTGGGATGTACGTCTGAGTTATGCCAGTTGGCTATCGACATTCTGAGCTGGCAGCGTTTGCGAAACAGGATACCAGCTCGGTTACCTCTAGGGACTAAGGTTGCACACAAAACGGGCACTACAGCTAAGAACTATAACGATGCGGGTATTGTCTATGCCGATGGTGAGCCGTTGTTCCTGATCAGCGCCTATACCGACAGTGTGCCCGCTGAGCTACCCTCAGGTGACCCCGGCCATACCGTGGCCTATGATTTGACAGCCCGGTTGTCGCGTCTTTGTTGGGATGAATTTCTCCAATAAGCGTAAACTGACGTGGTGAGGAATATGCAAGACGATGTGGACCTGTCTCTTATACATCATTTCGCCTTAGCGAAACTAGGCCAACCAGTTAACAATAGTTCTATGCCTATCCGGAGTATTCAATCGATTGTTTTCCTAGGCTTCTGCGTAGGATGTGTGTTGTTGAGCGTTCTCAAGCCGATAGCGGTTGCCGAGACGACTATGCAGACCTTTGCCAACGCGGATCGCTATGTGGGAGAGATGCAGAACGGCCAGTTTCACGGACAGGGTGCGTATTTCTTTTCAAACGGCAATGAATACGAAGGGGCCTTTCACGAGGGAAAATACCATGGCCAAGGGGTGTTCAAGTTTGCCAGTGGAGAGCGCTACGAGGGTGAGTTTAGGAATGGCAAGTTCCACGGGCACGGTGTCTATACGTGGGCTGGCGGACTTCGTTTTGAGGGTGTTTGGCAGAACAACCAAAAATGGACCGGCACGGTTTACAGCCAGTGGGGGACGGTGGCGGGTACTTATACGGAAGGGAAATGGGAAAGTGCGCTTTAGGCTCTTCTAATCAGAAATAATCTCCTTCATCAATTTAAGTGTTGTAATCGGGGTGCATTGCGCAATCGAAATGAACGAACCAGGTATACTTGTATTTGAAACTGCTGGGAAGTTTCAAGATATCTGTCGGTAGGTTGATCGTTGGCTTTCGTAGAGCAAAGTAATAGGATTTTGTGAGGGGATACGATGAACTTTGACGGCGATCTCAGAAAGATCGGGGACATAGACGTCACTCGTTTTGCACAGCAGGCGGCGAAAATTACCGACGCGGATTGGACCGCTGATGCTTTTCGTCAGAAAACGTATGAGGTACACAAGCAGACGCAAACAATTCGGCTGATTATGGATGAAGACGGCCGTCATCGTGATCCTACCTACCATTCGTCATATCAGACCTATAAAGAGCTGCTGGAGCCAGTTGAAATCTTCATCCGGCGACAGTTCGAGCAGACCCTAAAAGCCAAGCGTCTGCGGAAGAAGCATGGTCGGGGTTATTTCATCCGTATGATCCTGGTCAAACTTCTTGCTGATGGCAGCATCCCGCGACATGTGGACCAGGGCGAGACACTGGCAAAATCACACCGCATGCATCTGCCGATCATTACCAACGAACAGAACCTGTTTTCTGTGGGCGATACAGAGGTGCATATGAAGGATCGGATCCACTTAATTATTGACTATGTATTGGCGGGCGAGAAGATCATTGACGCAGACGGTGCCACACTGGTGTGTTGAGCACAGGAGTGTGTAATCGCAAACAATGTGTGGTGTGCTGGTTAGACTATAGTCTCGAACTAGATTTGCGCTCGATCATAAGGATCAACTCTTTAGAATCTGTTGTTTTAGCAACTCTTGGGAGGTAATGTCCTAATCAGGGGGGCTCAGGATTTGGTTGAGTTCATCAAGATCGATGTGGCCTCCCGAAACCACGCAGGCGATCTTTCCGGTACCGGCAAGGCCAGCCAGGGCGGTGGCAACCGCTGCAGCACCCGCACCCTCGGCGACGATGTGATTGCGTTCAACCAGCAGTCTGATGGTAGTAGCCAGTTCGTGAACCGACATCAGCAGTGAGTCATCGACGACACTACTGAGAATTGGCCACATTTCTTCCGCAACAGAAGGTGCGCCGCTGAAGCCCGAGGCATACCGCGGGACGGGTTTGGTGGTGATGGTCACGGGTTCGCCGGCGGCTAGTGAGGGCGCTAGGGGTGCACCAGTTTCCAGTTCACACGCTATGGGCACGACCACAGTTGCTTTGATGCCTATCTCACGGGCAGCCCAGGCGACACCTTGGGCCATGTTGCCCATACTTGCAGTCCACACACCGGCTTCAAGCTTTTTTGAGTCAGTATTGCGTATTGCGTTTATTGCACCACGTAGTTTGAATGAACCGATCGGCTGCAGGTTCTCAAGTTTTAGATAGATCTCGGTATCCGCAAGGTCGACGTTCAACTGAACCAGTGGTGTGCGTGCCACGGCACCGCGAATATTGTCCTGGGCATGCTGTAATTCTTCCAGTGTCAGGGGTGCATGAGGTTTCATCGAGCAGTAAAGCTATCTTTTGGCTTAGAACGAAAAATAGATTGTCAGTGCAAGGCAGCCCGCAAGGAGAATACAGCCAACCCAGGTCCATGCTGCCTGGTACTTATTGGAAAACAGAAATGACGTTTTAAACCAATCAATGGTTTTCATCTGTTGTACACCTCGAACTGTTCAGTATCATAAACCAGTGGCTGAACAATACCGCCAGCATCGTCCAGTACCGATCGTATCTCGGGGACATCGAGCAGATTGTTCCAGACAGTCGAGAGAATTGGGAACTCAGAAGGCAGATCGATTTCAGCCAGCAGGGCGTTTCGTATCTGAGGCACAAGGAAGCAGTCAGCCAGTGTGACCGAATCGCCTACCGCAAATTTGCCGGCACACTGTGTCAGGAGATTCTCGATCGCACCGAACTCGCGGCGGATGAAATGCAGTCGCAAAGGATGGTGGGTGGGATTGTCTTTAACCATACCCCATTCACCCATGGCTTGAATAATAAACGGGATGTTCTGATAGGGCTGTGTGTCGGCAGCGATGATCCACATGATGCGTTGGACCTCGGAACGAATCCAGGGATCAGTGGGTTGTAACGTGATGTCATTGTCGGGTGCGAGAGTTGATTCGATCAGGTCGATTATCGGACCAGACTGCGTCATCTTGCGTCCGTCGGCTAGCAGCAGAATGGGCACTCGACCTTCGGGGTTTAAGGCGGTCAGGTCGTTGGTGCCCAGACGTAGTGTTTCCGGATGGTCATCCGGCAGTGTAAAAACGAGTATTCCGCGGTGATCTGTTTCGAGTCCCGTGCTTACCAGATCAACCGTACCGGGTGCTATGCCGCGGCACCGTAAGTACAGCGTCACCCGCATCGAGGCACTACTGGCCGGGTGATAGATTAATTGCAATGCCAGTCTCAGATATCAGTATCGGTTCTAGCGGTCGACGGGTTAGATCACGTCTGCTCGTAGATCGGAACGATAATCGCCCGCCCGATGGTTGTCCCGAACATATTGAATCCGCAGATAGCAGCCGAGACTTCTTCATTGATCGGTAGGTTTTCAACGTTTAACGCATGGATGGCAAACATGTAGCGGTGCGGACCATGGCCAGGTGGTGGTGCTGCACCGAGATAACCCACAAGCCCTGCGTCGTTCTTTAATTGTTTTGCACCATCAGGCAGCCCACTGCCGTCCTGGGCGCCGGAGCCGTTTGCCAGTTCCATGACGGTGGCTGGTATGTCGTACACCACCCAATGCCAGAAACCACTGCCTGTCGGTGCATCGGGGTCGAAGCAGGTCACGGCATAACTTTGTGTATCATCTGGCGAACCCGACCAGGAAAGATGAGGTGAGACATCTTCACCCCCGGCGCCGAAGACTCCGGACACATGGGGCATAGCCAGCATCTCTCCTTCTGCGACATCGTGGCTTGATGCCTGAAATGAGGGAACGGACGGTAAAAAATCATAGGGACTGGGAGCTCGATTCATAGTGTTTTCTCTTGGCGTGGCGTGTAATCGGGTGGCCGTATTAATTTACCATGCAACGCACAGCGCGGAGGATCCGGGCTGAAGTTATTCAAACCAGCCCAGTGTCCCACGCCGTAGTCAGGAATGCGGCTGAACCTATTCTGGGAGTGTTTCTCCCGAGCCGCCAAAATCTTCCGGGAAGTCCTTGAATTTAGGCAGCCCATCCTTGATCGGCATGATGGTGCTTTCGTAGTTAACGTGGATTGCGGGCTGGAAGTCGAAGTCCTCAATCACAGAGGCGTACACGTCGACCAATCCAAAAGGGATGTGGTCCGTGAATACATGACCACCGCATTTTGTGCACCAGGACCGGTTATGCCCTTCTGAATGGGCATAGCTTTGCACGTTGTCCTGACCCTGGGTCACGGTCATCTTGTCACGAGGCCACAACGCGGCACCGTTTACCGGGCTGGCCGACCAGGCGCGACAGTCCTTACAGTGACAGACCAGCATCGCTTGGGGATCACCTTCTACTTCTACTGAAACCGCACCGCACATACAACTGCCCTTATGGGTTGTCATCTATAGCTCCTTTTTCTGGGTTAATCGACATTGTGTGAATTTATTGCCGCAAGTTTTGTTTAGGTTTTATATATTACATGTATTGTCTGGCCTTGTTTAGGGGGTGATGTAACATCGGCCACAACAGTTAATACCACCAAGTTTTTAACCTACAGCTTTTAGGCAATCAACCGCCCTTCGGTGACGATTTCGAACCAGTGACAAAGCCAGATCCCCAGAATTACGTTCACGGCTACTCCGAACGAGAGACCGAACGGCTTTATGACCAGGCTGGGTCAGTGCGGCATCTGATTCATCACGAACTTCGCTATCCGCCAGGTTCGAAGGTGCTTGAAGCGGGCTGCGGGGTGGGCGCACAAACCCTGACGCTTGCACAAAACAGTCCCGAGGCTTACTTTTATGCAGTTGATTGGGCGGGAAAATCACTCGAGTTAGCGCGTGATGCGGTTACCCGTCAGGAAATTACCAATGTGGAATTCTGTGAAGCTGATCTGTTCGATCTGCCTTTTGAAGCGTCCTACTTCGATCATCTTTTTGTCTGTCACTTGCTGGAGCATCAGGTCGAACCAGTATCTGCACTGACAGCAATACGCAAACACCTCAAGCCTGGCGGAACGGTGACCGTGTTTGAAGGGGATCATGGTTCTTGTTATTTTTATCCACCAAGTGAGGATGCCCTGCTGGCCTGGAACTGCCTCATTGAGGTACAGCGCCAGTTGGGTGCCAACTCACTGATTGGGCGTGAGCTATTCCCGTTGATGACAAATGCCGGGTTCACCCGGGTGTGGGTTGAGCCCAAGATGGTGTACATCGATCAATCTAACCCTGAGCTTATGGAAAGTTTTGTTCACAAGACGATTATTCCTATGGTCGAAGGTGTCAAGGAGCAGGCTCTGGAGATGGGTTTGATCGATGTATCATCATGGGATAATGGAATCAGTGATCTGCATAGGATCCGGCATTTAGAAACGGGAATATTCTGCTATACCTTTTTCAAAGGCAACGCAATCAAGTAATGGGAAGTTGCAAGACGGTAAAGGCCATTTACCCTGTCTGACCACACAGATAACCCAGGAGATAGTCATGGTTGAAATCGATCAAGCCGTTGAAGAATTCCTGCGGCAGACGCTCGTTGGCGTTATCAGCACCATTGACAAAAATGGCCGTCCACGAACGGCGCCCATATGGTTTCACTGGGAAAATGGAGCGGCGTATATGTTTACGGACCGCAGCTCGTTAAAGTGGAAAAACATCCAGCGCAACCCGTGCGCGTCGCTGTGTGTGGACTGGCGGGAACCGCCTTACAGGTCGGTCATCCTCGACGGGCTCGTTGAGGAAGTCGATAGATCGCTGTATGAACTGGTGCTGGTGATGGCACTGCGCTACTACGGCGATGAAGCGGGTAGCGAATTCGCCGAGGGGTACAAAGACCAGGCGGCCAACGTTGCGGCCTTCCGGCTGATACCGGAACGCATCGCAAACTATCTTGAGACATAGTGGTGATCCTAAGGCCAGTCTTGAACACGTTTGCAACCGCAAGGTCGCCCAAGCGGCTGTGTTGGCGGATTGTGGTTCCGCGGCTGAGGTCCAAGTGACTTACACCGAGTTTCCGTTACCTAAATAGAACGATACAATCAGGGAAACGGGCATCAATCCATAGGAATCCCAGTCATGTTTGAGCGGCTTGTTGAATCGACAGTATTTTACTCTCGCTGGTTGCTTGCGCCGATGTTTGTTGGGTTGGCCCTCGGGCTGGTGTTGTTGCTGGTCAGTTTTATCAGTGAGTTCGTGCACTTTTTTTCTACCGACGGGATCTTTCATTCCAAGGCCACCGCTCTTTTTATCCTGGAACTGATCGATCTGACCCTGATTGGAAGTCTCGTTGCGATGGTAGCGATTGCGGGTTATGAGAACTTTGTCTCGAAGATCGATTTCAAGGATGATTTAGAGCGTCCGGAATGGATGGGTAAAGTCGACTTTGCCGGCTTGAAACTAAAGGTCATTTCCGCGTTGGTGGCCATATCCAGTATCGAACTGCTCAAGGTGTTCTTGAATTCAAGTAGTTATGAGGAGGGTGAGATACTGTGGCGTGTCATCATTCACTCGGTGTTCGTCGCCAGTGGGTTCGTTTTTGCGCTGACTGAAAAATTTATGCCACATAAATAGCCAAGGGAGTCGGGTACATTGCCGACATCGATCATCACGCTTTGCGCATGAATTCCGACCCCCCGGTGCTGAATCTGATTGCGGAGATCACTTCCGCACTGTCGGCACGCCAGGGCCCTCTTATTGTGGAGCAAACGCTTAGTTGCCTGGCGGAAATGGATTTTACAGCTGACTCTATGCTGTGGCCCGATCCATCTATGCCGGATGCATTTGCTAACGATCTAGATGTCGCAATCAAGCATATTCCGCCGCAATTGAGTTCACTGGCCAGTGCTATTGATGCGTCAAAACATATTGTTCAATGGAATAGAGATCTGGGTCAGTTTTATGTCAAAGATGCCGATGTCGGAGGCAGCTATAGAAACGGAAACATGAATTGTATTTTGATCGGATCGAAAAACGGGTTCTTTCACAGCGATAAACTGTTTATGGGCCTGTTTTTTTTGCGACCCTACACGTTTTACCGCGACCACGATCACGAAGCATCAGAGATGTACTTTAATTTGACGGGCCCGCATGGGTTTCGTTTTAATGTGAACGGATGGTCGGATTACCAGGCCGACTCCATTATCTGGAATGCACCCTGGCTGCCCCATGCGACGCGAGTTTATAACATACCGTTCTTATGCCTTTATGCCTGGATCGGCAACCTCGATTGTCTCTGCCGGGTCGTTCACGCAGATGATTGGGCGCAACTCGAAGACGAACTGGTTACTGCGTCTACCAGTTAGTTCAGTTGCACCGTGGGTGTAGCCCTGGTGTCCTGATTCGATACCGCTATGTGTTAATACAGAAAATATTCTATCGTTCAGGCATGGAGTGTGATGCTTAAAAGATGTGCTTTTGATTGCGTTCCAGGTCAAGCAGGGCGCGCTTGTACTGTAAACCACCAGCATACCCTGTCAGTTTCCCGTTAGCGCCGATCACCCG
>LUSG01000233.1 GCA_001629395.1 Gammaproteobacteria bacterium REDSEA-S15_B12
GCGGGCCTGGTACTTATACCGACTATGCCGCATCCAAGGGCGCTATTGACACATTCACTGTCGGTCTGGCAAAAGAGCAGGCTGAGGAGGGGATACGGGTCAACTGTCTAAGACCAGGAGCAACGATGACAGAGTTGAGTGTGGACTGGGCCCAGCAGAATCCACAGTGGTTGGACTGGGTCATCGAACAGATCCCGATGCGCCGGCCAGCCCAGGTCGAAGAAGTTGCCCGTGCCGCGATCTTCCTGTTGTCGGATGATTCTTCTTACGTGACCGGTGCCACGCTGGATGTCTGTGGCGGATGGGTAAGCCCCTGACGGACCGCGATCTATCCAACGTAAATATCATGCCAGCAGCAAATTCAAAGATTAATGTTCGACCAATGTCTGTACACATTGGTGCGGAGATCGAAGGCGTTAACCTTGCTCAATCGCTCTCATCGGAAACAGTCAGCAAGATCCGTCAAGCGCTTTTAAAATGGAAAGTTGTATTTTTTCGAGACCAGCATCTTGACCATTCCCAGCACGTTCAGTTCGCGCGCCATTTCGGCGCTTTAACACCGGGGCACGTTGTGTTCGGCCATGACGAGACCTATCCTGAAATCTACTCGGTGAGTAAATTCAGAACAGCAACCCAGAATGCGGCTCCACCCACGAGCCGACCGTGGTCTGGCTGGCACACCGACGTGACTGCTGCAGTCAACCCACCCGCCGCGTCTATTCTTCGCGGTGATGTCGTGCCGCCCTATGGCGGTGATACCCAGTGGACCAATCTAGTTACAGCCTACGAAAATTTGTCACCAACATTCCGGGAGATGCTTGATGAGTTACGCGGGGTTCACCGATTCGAAGCGCAAGCTGCCGCGGACGGGGAAAGTGTTAAGGAATTTGAGGCGCGTGTAAATAGACGACTGATGGTCAGTGAACATCCTCTGGTCACTGTTCACCCGGAAACCGGCGAGCGGGTGCTGTACTGTAGCCCGAGTTATATTAAATCGATTACCGGTTTGACTCCCCGTGAAAGTCAGCAAATTATGGAATTGCTCTGGGAGCACGCAATACGCCCTGAGTTCACGGTACGATTCAGATGGGAGAAGGGCAGCGTTGCTTTTTGGGACAATCGTGCAACAGCCCATCTGGCACCCAGTGACATTTACCAGACTGATTTTGACCGACAGTTCTATCGGGTCACGCTACTGGGAGAGGTGCCTACGGCAGTAGATGGTTCAATGTCCCGAGCAATTGAGGGGAAGCCGATTGAAGCCGTGTCGTCGTGATAGGCGATGAACTGATGTCGATGCACGCTTAATGCAACAGAAACAGCGGGCGTTCTTTCGACTGGCCCGGGCTGTGCCGACCACAACCTGGAGCGCGGTGGATCCGATGACGCTGCGTCCCGGGTTCAATAGTGTGGTTTTCCTGTTGGTCGGATTATGGATCTTTGGCATGGGTCACGCCTCGCTCATTGTGTCGGGTCTGGGCGTTAGCCCGTGGACAACCCTGGCGCAAGGTGTCTCTGCACAGACCGGGTGGTCTATCGGAACCTGCGTATTGGTTGTGGGAATTCTGGTTCTTATGATCTGGATTCCGCTACGGGAGCGACCCGGGATGGGCACGATTGCGAACATCATTGTGGTCGCAATTGCGATCGACGTGACGATACCGATGTTTCCGCAGCCAACCGGCTTCGCTATAGCAATGGCGCAGAGTTTACTGGGTATTTTTCTATTGGCCTGTGGCAGTGCTTTGTACCTCACAGCCAACCTTGGCCCAGGTCCTCGTGACGGGCTGATGACGGGGATCCAGAAGCGTACAAATTATCCGATTGGCTGGGTAAGAACCGGGCTTGAAATCACGGTGCTGATTGTTGGCTGGCGACTCGGTGGCGTGGTCGGTATCGGTACTCTGATGATGGCCTTTGGGGTTGGTCCTCTGGTTGCCGTTTGCCTTTCCGTGGTTGACCGCTTTGGCGGTGTTGCGGATGGGAACTCTGACCCTGGGTGATACGATACTGACGGGCGTCATTAATTTACGGCGAGGTTTGTGGGTATGCAATTTAGAATGAAATCGATAGACCAGTGGTTTACCGAGTACGGCGAGAGTCATCGGAATGCGACCAATAAGGCAATACACTGGGTCTGCGTACCGTTAATCACTTATACCCTGTTGGGCCTTTTATGGGTACTGAGTCCCTACGCACTGCTGGTTTTCTCTATCGTGGCTTTGGTGTTTTATCTCACCTTGTCGATGGTGATGAGCCTTGTCATGCTGTTGGCGGTGATTCTCATGGCTTGGAGCTTTACATTATTTTCACGTGAAGCATTGCTGATCAGCTGTGTCGTCATCTTTGTGCTGGCTTGGATCGGCCAGTTCATCGGCCACAAGATCGAGGGCAAGAAGCCATCTTTTTTCAAGGATATCCAGTTTCTGCTGGTCGGTCCGATCTGGCTCCTGGGATTCCTATTTAAACGCTACGGTTGGGCCTACTGATCAGGAAGGCGCTTGTCTGAGATGCGTTTGATCTGATCCTTCAGATCCGGAATTTGAGTCGTCAGGTGTTCAAAGTCGACGGTCTCCAGGACCAGGAGCCGGCAGTTGGTGAGCGACAATATCGTCGCAGTACGGGGAACGTTTTCAACCAAGGCAATCTCCCCGAAGAAATCACCCTGCTTGAGCCGCACCGGATTAGGGGTTATGTCGACCTCAACTTCCCCCTCCATAATAAAGTACATGGAGTCAGCGATATCTCCACGTCGCACGATCACCTGGTTGGCCGAGACGCTGCGGGGCTTGAGCAGTTGAGCGACTGACGCGATCGCATTGGCATCCAGACGTGCGAACAGCGGTACCCGCGCTACGCTTTGCCAGTTAACGACAAAGTCACGCTTTCTCAGTTCTTCAGCAAAGCCTGAAGCCAGAATGCCGGCAGGTACGGCAAACATCGCGATGCCGAACACCATCGCGATTCCACCGACTATTCGGCCAATCGGGGTAATCGGCGCAATATCTCCGGAGCCCACCGTTGCCATCGTGCTGATCGCCCACCAGAGACTGTGGGGGATGGAAGCGAAGTGCGCGGGCTGTGTCTCGTATTCGACCATGTAGATCACGGTTGCAGAACACACCAACAAAATACCCAGGACCACCAGTGCTGCATAAATCGAGCGGCCTTGGCGTGCAACCACCGCAGTCACCAAGGACAGTGCGGGTACGTAGCGGGAGAGTTTGAACAGGCTGAGCGCAGCAGTGAGTTCGAACCAATGAGGTGAAATCGGATATAACAGATTAGCCCAGGCCGGCAGCACTACCAGTAAATCCACAAGGCCAAGTGACGAGCGAAGATAGGCGAATCTGGAACCGGAAACCTCGTCTTTTCGGGCTGCGTCTGGGATAGCGTTGTCGAATGCGTGAGTCGCACCTTCAGGTGCAACCCAGAAGCGGGCAGCAAGTTCAATGGTAAGAACGGCCATCGCTGCCATACGAACGGTGTTCATGATCGCATCGGCGACCAGATCAAATCTGGGAAGCGTCTTGATCATCGCGATGGCGACAACCGCAGCAACAGACAACAAGATGAGTGCTTTGACTACGTTATGGGCAAGTGGACGTCTATCGCTATACAGAATCTGATAGATCTGAGTACGCATCTTAGCCAGCACCGTGCATTAATTATTGTTAGCTGGGGGAATGTTTGTCGTTGCCGGCTGAATGGTTGCAGCAGGTTTAATCAGACAGCAATGGGTTCCAGTGTCTGGAGAAGTGCGTCCCTTTGTTCTTGGTTTTTGTAACCCTGGGAACTTACAAATCCTTCCACAGACATGTCCATGGTGGTAACCGCCTGTTTCAGGGTATCCGACGCTGTTTCCGTTTGTTCAGCTTTGGCCAGTGCAGCGGCGAGGTAAAACAGGCTGTTTCGGGTCGGTACTTTGACTTTACGTAGACTTTCAATCGCGTTTGTGTAGTTTTCCAGCCAGTAGTAGCCCATGCCTTCGTCCTCGAACAGCACATCAGGGCAGAATGGGTCCACCCGCATCGCCCGGTGTATCTCGTCCAGCGCCTGCTGTGGTTCTCCGAGATAGATCAGCAACGAGGCATAACGAGAGCGGATGTAAGCATCACTGGGACAGAGTTCGACGGCGCGTTCGTGGTGATACGTCGCAAGGTCGAAATCTCCTGTGACTAGTTTGATAGCGCCCATGATCCGATGTGCTTCCGGGTCGTTGGAGTCGATCTCGAGCGCCCGGGTCACGCTGGCCGTACAGTCGTCAAACCAGCTGTCGTCAAAATCGTCCGGATACCAACCAGCTGTGTTGGCCATCGAACAGGCTCGCCAGGCATGAGCACGGGCGTAATTTGGGTCGATCTCGATGGCTTTGTTAAAAAGCTCATGCGCTTTACGGGCATTTTCTCCGGCGGTCATGCTGCGTCGGTGGTATTCCAATCCCTGCAGGACAACATCATAGGCCGCGAGATTCTCAGGCCGGTTACTGGTGAGTTCCTGAAGTGCATCTGCTTCTACCCTGCCAACGATTGTGGATACGATCGTTTCGACCAGTTCGTCCTGAATGTCGAAGATCTCATCCATGGTGGTGTCGAAGTTGTTCGACCATACTGTGTTTTCTCGATCGGCTGAGATCAGGCTCGTACTGATCCGCATTTTGGGCCCCAGTTTTCTGACACTGCCTTCGAGGATGTAGCGCACACCAAGCTCCTGGCCGATCTCTTTTGGGCTGCTAGACTTGTCCTGGTAGGCAAAACTGGCATTGCCCGAGACCACCGTCAGCTTGCGGAACCGTGACAGGGCCGAGATCAGATCTTCTGAAAAGCCCTCGCAGAAATAGGCCTGTTCTTCATCCTTGCTTAGGTTCTTGAATAACATAACGGCGAGTGAGCCCGCCTCAGTACGCTCGACTTTCACCTGCGGTGCCTCGGTATGCTGGACGTAGCGCGTGGCACCTCGTTTCTCGATCACGAAGTAGGCCTGAACCGGATGGTCGATGTTTTTTAACACGAGCTCACCGGCATCCTCGTAGGAGACCTGTATCTTCCGGCTGACCATGTCGAGTACCGACTTGGAAATGCAGATACCATCAGGTTTCGCTTCGGCTTCCAGGCGCGCAGCAATGTTGACGGCATCACCATAAAGGTTGTCCTGGGCTACCATGACATCGCCGATATTGATGCCGACGCGGAACACCATCCGCTGTTCTTCTGGTACATCTTCATTCATGGCCTGCATTTTGCCCTGCATCTGAACCGCACATTCGGTGGCCTTGAGGGGGCTTGGAAATTCGGCGATCACACTGTCGCCGGCGCTGCCGAAAATGGTGCCGCCGTGTTCAGCGATCACACCGTCGATCACCAGCCGGCGTTGCTGCAGTAATTTAAGTGTCATTTCCTCGTTAGCGGCCATCATTTTGCTGAATCCGACCACGTCAGAGGCAAATATTGTGCTTAGTCTTCTTTCCATTTCGATCCCACTACCGATAGGCGCCTAACAGCCGATGGTTTTTGTCGCACAGTTTGTACATCCAGTCAACCTGCCGGTAGACAGTATCAGTGTCAGGGCGTGCTTGTCGGTGGTCGAGACCTCGGATCAGCTGACCCATAGTGCGGCAGGATTTCTTCTATTTGTCTGTGTCTTGGGTAGAGTCCCGCCCTGCCCAGTAGACAAGACCAAGGCCGACAACGCCCAGTAGGACGAAACCTGTGATGAGCGGAAGCTGGGTGCCGTCATAGGCACGGCCGAGGGGAATTCCAACCATAATCGCGACGAACGAGGAAAAGAAACCCACAACAGCCGCCCCCAGGCCGGCAATCTGCCCAAGCGGTTCCATGGCGAGTGCGTTAATATTGCCGATACAAAGACCGACGCCAAAAAAGCACAATGCGCCCCAGACCATGAAGCCAATCAGGCCCGGATCAGCGACTGAAAGACAAATAACAAGGTACGCAAGCGACACCACCGGACTGCAGGCCATGGCGAGCCGGACGATTTTTTTCATCCCAAAGCGCATCACGATCTTTGAGTTCAGGAGCGATGCGACACCCAGGAAAAGGGCCAGTATGGCAAACAGGTAGGGAAACCATTTCCCAACGCCGAAAGCATCCTGAAAGATCTGCTGGATTGAACTCAAGAATCCTATAAAAGCACCGAACATGGTGCCGATCGCCAGGCTGTATCCCAATGCGGCGCGACTGCGGTAGACGGTGACAAAGCCGTTAACTAGCGTTGCGCACTGCATCGGACGGCGATGCTCCTCGGCCAGTGTTTCGGGCTGGCGCAACAGCAGCCAGAACAGACCCAGTACGCCAAAACCAATGAAGCTGCCAAAAATGTAGCGCCAGCCAACAAGCAGCATGATGGCCTGACCCAGTGCCGGTGCGAGGGTAGGTACCAGAATAAAAATACTCATCGAGATCGACATGATCCGTGCCATTGACCGGCCGGAGTAAAGATCACGCACCATAGACATGCTCACAGTTCGTGGGCCAGATGCGCCAACTCCCTGTAGTACGCGGCCTAGCAGCAATACAGAGAAGCTCTCAGCGATCACCGACACGAAGCAGCCGATGAGAAACAGCGATAGCCCTGCAACAATGACCGGTTTACGGCCAAAGGCATCGGACAGCGGCCCGAACAACAACTGACCAAAGGCGTTGCCAAGTAGAAAAAGGCCAATCACGAGCTGGGCATCGTTCGGGTCGCTGACACCGAGGTCAGCCCCGATCTGGGGTAGGGCCGGGAGCATCGCGTCAATGGAAAGTGCCACCAGACTGGTCAGCAGCGCGATGAGCGACGCAAACTCTGCGACGCTCATGCGGTCACGCGAAGGACTCATTGTATTTAACGCACTGCGAGCCAGTCAGCGACCGGCCACAGCTGCAGTGATGAAGTGAGGGGTATGTTAAGCGGTACCGGTTTTACGCACAGGCGATTTCAATATCTCGTCTATTCGGGTACCGTGCCAGCCTTGCTCGCGTTTTTCCCAGTAACGGGTTTGTAATTGACGAGTTAGAGGCCCTGCTTCGCCGTTGGCCACGGGTTGGTTACTGATGCGGGTCACCGGCATGATGCCGCCTGCAGTCGTGCTGGCAAACACCTCGTCCGCATCGCGGAGTTCGTCCGGATGGATCTTGCGCAGTTCAAACCCAATGCCTTCGAGTGTACACAGTTCTGAGACCACACCTCGTGTTACCCCTTCCAGAACGTTGTGATCGGGACTGGCCACTTTGCCGTTCTTGACCAGCAGAATGTTATAGCCGGAGCCCTCAGTGAGGTAGCCGTCGGGCCCGCACAGGATTGAATCATCACAACCTTCATCAAGCGCCTGGAAGCGGGCCTGTACAAGGTCCGCGCGGTTGTAGTTCTTGATCCGCTGATCCACGGCTTTCGAAGAGACCCGTTCGAAGGAACTGAGGTACAGGTTTGCCCCGTTGCGGCACTTATCCTCACCCCATATCCACACATACGGGATGGCATACGCAACAAACTTGCTGTCAGACAACCTGGGATCTACGGTACGATTTGAAAGCACGCCACGAGACATCTGCAGTTTGACGTAAGCGTTCGACTGGCCGGAACGCTGGACGCATTCGGCACAAATCTCCCGGATCTCGTCGCGGTTGTAGGGGCTTTTCAGCTGAAATCGGTCGACCGACTTTTGAAACCGGTCGAGATGTTCCTCGAGCATAAAGAACCAGTTGTTCCAGGTGGAGGTCACGTCATAGGCGGTGTCACCCCAGACAAATCCCACATCAAAGATAGACATTTTTGCATCGGCCGGTGATACAAAGTCATTGTCAATAAAAACGGTTCCGTCAGACATTGCGCCCCCCAGGGTTGAATTTTGCTGTTGATTTGTAGTCTCTATTCGACATCATAACAGAGCCCACCAATTTTGCCCCTCCACCAGGTCTGGCCGCCGCACCGTTAGTTCATCGCGAATGCGATCCCGTGCACCGCGAGCGCCAACAGCTACCAGCAATACGTCGAGTTCGAGGTCTCCAAGTGCAGCAGGGGGAAAAACAGGAACACCAGAACGAACGGTCGTCTTTGTAATATCGATTACCGCGATGACCCGATGACCGCCGCTTTTCAGCCAGCGCAACCACGGCCGCCCACCCCGCACACCGGCCCAGAGGACAACGCAACGTGGACCTGAGAGCGCTGTTTTCTGAAGAAATTCGCGTCGACAGCTGTCGAATGCAGTTCGACTGTAGCGTGAATCTGTACGCGTTAGCCGGCCGGAATGATCCCGAATCGAGACGACCTCATGTGCCACATTAGCAATGCGGAAGCCATCTGCCACCAGTCGAAGCCACAAGTCATAGTCTTCGGGCATCTCGCCGCTGCGATAACCACCGGTATGCTCGATGTGGGCGGCTCTGAATGTGACGGCAGGATGCAGTAGTGGGCTTTCAACCAGGAGCTCGCGGTGCGGATCGTCGAGGTGATTGATCCAGTCAACATAGAGTTGCATGCCTTTGGGTACCGGCCCACGGTCTGTAAAAAGTGTGGCCCGGCCGCCGACCGCAGCGAGGCTTGAATCAGTATCAAGTGCCGCAATCTGATGCGCCAGTCGACCGGGCAGTGCGATGTCGTCGGCATCCAGACGGGCGATATAGTGGCCGCGGCACTCTCGCCGCCCGTGTTCAAGCGCCGCAACCAGACCCTGTTTCCTCTGGTGCAGTATCCGCAGATTTGGATGAGGCGTGAGCGCTTCAACTGCACCATCAACGCTGCCGTCGTTGACCAGTACGACTTCATCCTCATCGCCGCACTCGGCTAGCGCAGATAATACCGACTCAGCAAGCCAGCTGCCGCCGTCACGTACGGGGATCAGCCATGAACAGCGCATCGAGCCTTCCCCGCCTGGATCCGGTTTAAACGGTTCTCAATAGTTTTGATATCCCAATAACCCGTCGGCATCATCAAGTCCGTCGACCAATGTGCGCCCGACCAGGTTCGACAGCGTTTCAGTGGTACCGCCGCCGAGCGAACCATAACGTGCACAGCAGTATTGACGGGCTACCAGGGACTCCTCGACAAAACCATAGCCACCATGAATCTGTACGGCCTCGCTGGTGACTCGAAGTGACATCTGGTTGCATGTCATTTTGGCCAGAGCTGCAAGTACCGGGTCTGGAAACGGGTCAGCACTGGCGCAGGCACGGTAAAGCAGACTCCGCGATGCTTCAATATCCCGATACATCTCTGAAACCTTCCAGCGCATGCCCTGAAAATCGCCGATACGTTGTTCATAGGCTTCACGATTACGCATATACCGAATTGACTCTTCAAGCGAACCCTCTGCCAGACCCAGTGAAATACTCGCGTTCATACAGCGTTGAATGTTGAACGCCGAAATCAGGTCTTTAAAACCACCTGCGTCGATCAGTAACTGATCGGCAGGCACCCGGCACTGGTCAAAAACCACTTCTGACAAGTATTCCCCGCCGATCGTATGGTAGGCACTGTTGATGGACATACCTGGCGTATCTCGTTGAACGTAAACACCGCCGATACCGTCGATTCCCGGTGTATCACCAATGCGGGCGAATACGACGAACCCTTCGGCAACGTCGGCCCGGCTAATCAGAGTTTTGGTGCCTGAAAGGATCAGTTCGTCCTGTTGGCGCCTGACGTTGCTGCGCATCCGGCCCAAATCGGTGCCCGCATCGGGTTCAGTCATGCAGATCGAGAGCACGGCTGACCCCGCGGCGACCCGGGGGAGTATGTCCTGCTTGATATTCTCTGGTGCAAAGTGCGCGATCATGCGGGTTTGGGTTCCGACTTCACCCAGTGCCGCCATGGCAGTAACGTAGCAGACTTTGGCGATTTCTTCGAGAACCAGTGCAGCATCGAGTGCCGATAATTCAAGTCCACCGTAGGCTTTTGGCACAGACATGCTGAGCACACCGATCTCGGCCAGGTCGTGCATGTTTTCCCAGGGAAATGTACCGTCCTGCCATTGCTTCCATCGATCTTTGAACCGTTGCTGTGCCAGTCGTCGCACGGACATCACCATGTCACGCTGGGTGCCGGTCAATCTGAATGTGAGGTTGTCTTCATCCATCCTATCGTTCCAGTTGAGAAGCGTATGTACACAAAACTTAGCTGGTCATTGCCTCGATCAGGTTTTCGATATTGTGATGCACTGCCGCTCCGGCCCCCGCCAATGCAGCAGCTTTCGCAGAAAAGCTACCATGGTGGCCATGAACCAGGGCGCCGGCGTGCCCGAGTGTTTTGCCAGACGGTGCAGTAGCCCCGGCGATCAGGCAATGGCAAGGTTTATCAAAGGCTCTGTCGTTCAGCGCCGCAGCCAGTTCTTCCTCTTCAGCACCACCGATTTCGCCGACCACAACAACCGATTCAGTATTGGAGTCAGTTGTAAAGTAGTCTAGCAGTTCTGCAAACCGTGTCCCCTTGACCGGATCACCGCCGACGCCGATCCAGCTACTTTGGCCGAGGCCCTCACATACCAGGCGGTAGCAGACCTCATAGGCCAGGGTACCGCTTTTAGACATGACACCCACCGACCCGCGGGCTAAAGCGATCTCCGGCATGAAGCCTAGTTTAATTATCCCGGGCACCACGATACCAGGCGTCGAAGGACCGACCCAGATGGCCCCGAGCTCCGTGGCTTTACGAAGAATGCGGGCACAATCATGTACCGGCACGCCCTCGGTCACGGTAACCAGCAATTTGATACCCGCTGTCAGCGCTTCGCAGGCTGCACCGGCAACCCTGCCTGCCGGCACAAACTGAATCGCCGTCACGGCACCGGTGGCGTCGACAGCGCCGGCGCAGCTCGGGTAGATGTCGACCTCGTCGTTGGGCCCAGTGGATCGACCGGGCGATACACCGGCCACAATCCGTGTGCCATGTTGTTTCATCACCGTGATGTGGTGTCTCGCCGTGTGGCCGGTCGCGCCCTGAACAATAACCGGTGTATCGGCACTGAGTAGATCGTTCAGAATCATGGCAAGGTCCGTCCAACCCGTGTACGGGTATCGTCAAGGGCAGGCAAGAGATCCCGGTGTAACGAGATCTGTAGCGAGGAAGCCCGC
>LUSG01000234.1 GCA_001629395.1 Gammaproteobacteria bacterium REDSEA-S15_B12
GATTACGGGTGGCACTGCCGTACACCGTTCGGGCTTGCTTACGACCGCGCCCAGTACGCTGGTCAATCTGGACGACACCATCATTCCTGGTTACCAGTCGCTGTCTGATGCGGTCCACGGTGAAGGCGGAACCATGCTCGCCCAGTTGGCCCATTCGGCCGGTACCCTGTCTGCTGAACTGCTGGGCCAACCGTCCTGGGCACCTTCACCGGTACGCAGTGCGCTTACCGGCAACGTCCCTCACGAGATGAGTTCAGCAGAAATCTCAGAGATTATCGATGCTTTTGTCGCAGCCAGCAGCCGGGTGCGGGCAGGCGGCCTGGACGGGATCGAACTCCTGTCGGCCTTTGGGTTTCTACCGCATGCCTTCCTGTCGCCCCTGAATAACCGGCGCACTGACGCCTACGGTGGTTCACTGAGAAACCGCATGCGATTCCTGTTGGAACTGATCGAAGCCTGCCGTCCTGCCATCGGCGGCGATCAGATCCTCGGTATCCGCATTCCAGGATCGGATATGGTACCCGGCGGCCTTGAGGTTGCCGACATGCAAACTGTTGCGCAGGCGCTTGAGAACACAGGTCAGGTGGATTACCTCAACGTAATCGCCTACAACAACTCACTGCGGTTTGGCCGGGCACTGCATTGGGCCGCCACACCAGCACGCCATGAAGTGTTCACCGAACTCTCCGGTCAGATCAAAACTGTCGTCAATCTTCCGGTACTGGTTGCCGGCCGCATCACACATCCCGATCAGGCCGAGGCCGTGATCGCCAACGGCCAGGCAGATATGGTAGCAATGACGCGCGCCCACATCACGGACCCGGAGATCGTTCGCAAAATCACCGAAGGCCGAACCGACGATATACGCCCCTGCGTGGGGGCCAACACCTGTGTCCGTGCCCGTTTTCAGGGACGCCCGGTTCGCTGCATGCACAATCCTTACGTTATCAGTCGCAAATCCGACCAATCACCGTCTTCATCCAACAACTTGCCGCTGATCACCGTGGTTGGGGCTGGACCGGCTGGCCTTGAGGCTGCCTTAACTGCCGCACAGCGGGGTTATCCCGTACGCCTGCTGGAACGCAGTCGCGAATGCGGGGGGCAACTCAGGTTGTGGAGCCGGGTTGAGTCGCAAAAAGAACTCGCGGCTATTATCGACTGGCGGGTCAGGCAACTGGACAAGCTCGGCATTCGGCCCGAGTTCAATCAAACCGTAACGACCGATCAACTCTTGAACAGCGATGACGGCATCATTGTGATGGCCACCGGCGCTGAAGCTGTACCGGACACTATCCCGGGCGATAGCAGCATTCGCCAGACCACACCGGTAGAACTGCTGAACGACCCTAGCTTGTTTACGGGTCGTATATTGATCCGTGACCAGGGTCGCGGTCTCAGTGCCCTGTGTGCTGCCGAAGCACTGGCCACACAGGGTAGCCACGTCATTGTGGTCACCGATGAACCCGCCGTCGGGCTGGATCTCGACCTTACGGTCCGCGTCCCAGCCTATGACCGCCTGCTGAACAGCGGTGTTGAGTTTCTGCCGAACCACACCGTCGCTGCATTCGAACAAGGGACCGTAAAACTCCAGCATGTCTTTACCGCACAGGAAACCGTGTTGGCATCGATTGATGCGCTGGTCGACGATCACATCATGCACCCACGCGACGAACTGATTAAAGGACTGACTGGATCAGATCGGGTTGTGCGATCCGTCGGTGATTGCATTGCGCCGCGTACTGTCGAAGCCGCCATACACGAAGCCGCCCAGGCTATCGCGCAACTAGAGCAGGCTTAAGCCAAATTTTCTAGATCGTGAGGACAAACTAATGCCACAGGTAATCGATATTCAGAAGGAAATGGACACCTGTACATTTCTGGAAGGTCGGCATATCGATACGCCGCCTGAAGAACTAGAAGCAGCTTTTGCAACGCTGGCAAACTACCGAGACGGCGGCATATTCGCTGGCGGATTCTCCGGAGTCAGTCGCTGGGAACGGCACCGTAACGGTGATGAGATCGTCCACGTCCTGAGTGGCGCAACCCGGTTGACCATCATGAGCCAGCGTGAGACAGAAACATTCGAACTCACAGCCGGCATGATGATCATCGTGCCTCAGGGCTGTTGGCACCGGTTCAAATCGGAGACCGGGGTCCGGCTGATGACAGTCACTCCCCAACCCACCGATCACACGAGGGCAGACGACCCAAACGAAACGGCCCGCAACCGATCACAAGGAACCTGACCCTCATGGCCACCCAAGTATTCGATTGGATCAAACATCACGCCAATCGAGCACCCGACACCATCGCCCTTACCGATATCCACAGTGACAGAAACTGGAGTTATGCCGAACTTAGCCAACGTATCGACCAGCTGGCGGGGTCACTGCAACAGTCGTTGGGTATCGAGCGCGGCGACCGCGTCGGAGTGCTGGCAGAAAACAGCAGCGACATCTTCGAGATCCAGTTTGCCTGTGCCCGGCTGGGGGCCGTGTTCCTACCGCTCAACTGGCGGCTGGCCGTGCCAGAACTCGAGTTCATCGTCAACGATGCGAGACCGAAGCTGCTGTTTTACAGCCGCCAGTTCGAAGCCAATGCCACAGCAATCAAAGATCTGTGTGGTATCCAGGACCTGCTACTGCTCGACCACGGGGCCGCAGACAGCCCCTATGAAAACGCCCTGACCCAGGCACCAACTGGCTATACCGAGGCCACGCTTAATCAGGATGACCTGTACGCCATTTTGTATACCTCCGGCACGACCGGTCTACCAAAAGGAGCAATGATCACCCACGGCATGGTGTTCTATAACGCAGTAAATATAGGCGGCCCGGCCCTGATCACCCCTGAATCCAAGCACTTGTCGGTACTGCCTCTATTTCATATTGCGGGCCTGAATATCTTTTCTAATCCGGTCTTCCACGCCGGGGGCACGGTTGTCGTAACGCAAACCTTTGACCCCGCTGAATCCCTGAGTCTTCTCAGTGATCCAGCCCATGCGTTTACACATTTTTTCGGGGTGCCCGCCAACTACTTATTCATCAGCCAGCAGCCCGCATTTGCCGATGCGGACCTGTCGCACCTCAAGGTCTGTGGTGTGGGCGGTGCCCCCTGCGCGCTGTCTATCCTCGAGGCCTTCAGTCCCAAAGGTGTCGATGTGCAGCAAGGCTACGGTATGACTGAAACTAGTCCAGCGGTGTTGTGGCTCGAAGGCAAGGCCACAATCGAGAAACTCGGCAGTGCCGGCCTGCCGGTACTGCACAATGAAGTCAAACTGATCGATGACAACGGTGGCGAGATTCTGGATGCGGAGCAGATCGGCGAACTCTGGGTCAGGGGTCCCAATGTCACTCCAGGCTACTGGAACCAACCCGAAGCAACTGCACAAAGCATCACGGATGGCTGGTTACACACCGGCGATGCGGCCAAGCGCGACAGCGATGGCTACTACTTTATAGTCGACCGCTGGAAAGACATGTACATCTCGGGCGGGGAAAACGTGTATCCGGCCGAAGTCGAGAACGTCATCTACCAGATGCCCCAGGTGGCTGAGGTCGCCGTGATCGGCATTCCCGACGAGCGCTGGGGTGAAGTGGGGGAAGCGATCATTGCACTCAAACCGGACACCACCTTAACCGCCGATGACGTCGCCACCTACTGCGACGGCCGCCTCGCCCGCTACAAGCAACCCAAACAAGTACGCTTCGTCGAGATGCTGCCGCGTAACGCCACCGGGAAAGTGCTCAAGCGCGAGCTGGTGCCCGACAGCAACCATTGATTGTGGTCGGTCGCCTAGGTTCTGAGCACATCCAATAAGGATTCGGCCTGTTTAATCACCGCGTCCTGGTGGGGCTGCAGATCCTGCCCACCAATCTGCTCGAAAACTTCAAGCAACGGGTCGTCGATATCGGTCTTGATCCCGGACAACTCTTCGAGGACGGCCAATCCCATGTAGGGCACAGTCGATGCGTCATAGCCACCCTCGTGGCACATCATCAGGCGCCCGCCGCACACCCGATCTGCCGTACTCATCAGTTTGGCAGTGAGTTCCCGGTAACCACGTGAATGCATCAACTGCCGGCCGAGCGAATCATGGATCCCGGCATCGAACCCTGACGGGACGATGATTAATTC
>LUSG01000235.1 GCA_001629395.1 Gammaproteobacteria bacterium REDSEA-S15_B12
CCTTAGGGAAGCAGGAACCTCCGTATCCACAACCAGGGTAGATAAACTCATAACCAATTCTTGGGTCAGAGCCAATTCCACGCCTTACGGCCTCAATATCAGCCCCAACTCGATCAGCCAGGTTCGCTATTTCATTTATAAATGATATTTTAGTTGCCAGCATTGCATTGGCAGCATACTTTGTTAATTCCGCAGACCGTACATCCATAGAGACCATACGATCATGACTCCGATTGAATGGTAGATACAGATTACGCATCACCTCTTGGGCTCTGTGACTGTCGGAGCCAATGATGATTCGATCCGGTTTTAGGAAATCGGCAACTGCATCCCCTTCCTTGAGAAATTCAGGATTCGAGACAACATCGAACTCTAAAGAACAGTCTCGTTGCGAAAGTACACCAGCTATTTCCTCACGTACTGCATCACATGTACCCACCGGCACTGTAGACTTTGTAACCACCACGACATAATCTTCGATCCATTGGCCTATGGACCGTGCGGCAGTCCGTACATAGCCAAGATCTGCAGACCCGTCCGCCTTTTGTGGTGTACCCACTGCAATGAAAATCACATCCGCACCACAGATTCCACGCTCAACATCGTTGGTAAAGACCAGTCTCTTCGCGAGCAGGTTCGTTGTAACAATCTCCTCCAGGCCGGTTTCATGAATAGAGATCTTTCCCTCTGACAGATCAGTGATTTTCTTTTCATCGATATCAAGGCATG
This sequence comes from Gammaproteobacteria bacterium REDSEA-S15_B12, assembly GCA_001629395.1. Classification (GTDB taxonomy): domain Bacteria; phylum Pseudomonadota; class Gammaproteobacteria; order Arenicellales; family UBA868; genus REDSEA-S09-B13. Next base: position 730 of record LUSG01000235.1, read on the forward strand.
TGACGTAATTTCCAACATCAGCCAGACAAGCACCACTGACCAGACCTACATACCCTACCCCGATAACCGATACCTTCATTATGTACTCCAGATATACGACTCAACCAAAAGAAAGGGTGCCTGCAGGCACCCTTTCCGCCATGGTGCAATTTTATCAGTCGGACGTAACATCGATCTGTGTTTGCAACGGAGCATCCTTAACGACAATCACGCCTCGGTTAGCCTTAATGATCGTTAGTCCGATTCCACGAACCCCCACGAGTTCGTCGATAGAACCAAAGTCACCATGCTGTGCCCGATAATTCACAATCGCCTGAGCGAGCTTGGGTCCAATGCCGTGAATATTCTCAGCCAACTCACCGACATCAGCCAAATTAATGTTGACAAAGGATTCACTGCGTCCTTGCAGTAATTACGAGTATCGTTAAGTGCCGGATTGACGTTCAATAGTCACACGTCACTTGCTATCTATCTATCTTTCCTGTAGGCAGTGGTGCTGCCCTCGATGGTCCCGTGCTGTTCCAGTTTTTACAGCCCGGACACTGCCAATGCATCGATTTGCCTTTAAACCCACAATTTCGACATTCATAGCTTCTCGTCTTTCCAAAAAGTACCGACACCAAATCTATCAGAAAATCCAGGCTCCGATCAGATCGATAATCGAACCCGCCACCGGTCCCCGACTCGATAAGGCCAGTTAGTGATTTCAGCGAGTCCGTGTTTCGCATCCAAGTCAATAAACGGTTACGGGCTTGGTTAGGCTGACCGATTTCAATGAGAAGATCGACCAATGTCATCATCAGTCGAACGTCATTGTTAAGTTCGATGCATCGTTCCAGAAATTTTCGATAGTCTGACAGTCGCCCTAGACTCTGGTAGCTCTGTCGAACGAGGCCAACTACATCCGTCAACATTTCGGGGTGCAGGTTTACTATTTTGGTCCATTCTCGTATTGCAAGCAGGTGCTCATTCTTAATCGCTCTGAGCCTTCCAGATTGCATCAACGCCCGGGTGCAGTTCCTTTCTGAGGTCAGCGCCTGATTAATAAACCCCGCACATTCCTGATACATTCCTGACGCCATTCGCTCCTCAGCAAGCTCGCAGTAATATTGCGCAAGCAGGCCAGTCAGGTCTTCACCACTTGCTTCAGAGAGCCTCTTCGCGGAATCTATGGCATTATCCCACTCCTTCTCCTGTTCGTAGAGTTGTAATAATAGGCGGTAGGCTGATTCCGAATATTCAACAGCCTCAGCTACCTCAAGCAGCAAACTTTCTGCCCTATCAAACAATCCTGCCTTGTAATAATCCTGGCCCAGCTCATACAGCGCAAGAAGCCGCTGGTCAGGTTCTAGCCCACTCCTCGCTATCAGGTTCTGGTGGAGTTGGGTCGCCCTTTCTATTTCTCCTCGACGCCTGAAAAGATTTCCGAGGGCAAGCTGGATCTCGACTGTTTCCTCGTGGGTTTCCAAAGCACTGATCAACACATCAAGCGCCTTGTCTTGTTGCTCATTCAGCAGCAAATTAAGACTTTTAATGTAAGCCTGAGGTATGTCCGACCTTACAGTGCGAGGAGATCGACTGCCCCTCAGCGCAGCATACCATCCCGATGCAGCCGCCAATGGCAAGAGTAGCAGAAGCCAAGTCGGGTTCATGGTACTAACTGCCGCCCTTTTTTATTTGTTCGTATCCAGCTGAAGGATTGGATTCCAAGCGGCTCAGCTGTTTGACAACTTTTGTCAGACGTATTTTCAATTTTAGAAGAATCAGGCCGCTCGTGAATACTCCAAACAGGATGCCCACTCCAAGCGTAAGTAGCAAAAGAATCGCGATAGGACCGTCCCAGACCATTCCGAAATAGTAGTGAACCTTAATATCGTGTGGATTTTGAACAATGAAAGTGAATACAAACAAAAACAATACAATCGAAGCCGATAAATAGAAGACAACTTTCATTTGGCCGAGCAGTTCGAGGGTCCGTTACCGAACGGGGTTACCGGTCCTAGCTGTATCTGGTCCGTAGTCGATCAAGTCACCTGGCAAGAACTTCGACATTAGTCTTGGTTTTGTTGACTCGTTCTCTTAAAAGTCGACCAGGCTTGAAATGTGGCACGTACTTGCCAGGTACTGACACTGATTCACCAGTCTTTGGATTCCGTCCGATACGCGGTGCCCTGTATCTTAATCCGATACTCCCAAACCCACGTATTTCGATACGATCTCCATCAACCAACGAGTTGCTCATATGCTCTAGAACAGCGTTAACAGAAGTTTCGATATCGCGCGGTGGCAAATGTATCTGTCCCGCTACTAGTCGTTCGATAAGATCGGATTTTGTCATCAATACAACTCGGTTATCAGTATCCTTTTAGTTATTAGCCAGTAACTATCAGCGTTCAGCTTTCTCTCTTAGACAACTCTTCCTTTAACTTATCTCCTAGCGAGATGGTAGTTGAAGGTTTAATCGTGTACTCTTCTATCGCCTTCCCTTCTATCTCCATCTCCAGCGCTTTGACCGACAGTGTTATACGTCGAGTCTTACGTTCGATGCTGGTAACTCTCGCTTCAATTTCGGCGCCCGACTGCAACGCGTTGCGCGCATCTTCGACAAAGTCCCGCGACAGATCAGCTGCCCGGAGATAGCCTTCAACACCTTCCTCCAAACGGATTACCGCACCTTTTACATCTACGGTGTCAACAACGCCTTTCACTACAGACCCTTTGGGGTTGGCCGAAACATAGGCCCCGAAAGGATCCTCTTGAGCCTGTTTTATCCCCAATGATATGCGTTCTCGATCAGGGTCTACTGCCAGGACGACCGCAGTTACCTCGTCGCCCTTCTTAAATTCCCGAGTAATGTCTTCACCAGGACGGTCCCAGGACAAATCACTCAGATGAATAAGCCCGTCTATGCCACCATCCAGACCTATGAACACGCCGAAGTCAGTAATTGACCTGATTTGGCCCGTTATACGGTCATTTTTATTGTGCGTGGCTGCAAACTCTTCCCATGGATTGGGCGTACATTGTTTTATGCCCAACGATATCCGCCGCCGTTCAGAATCGATTTCGAGCACCTTGACTTCAACCTCATCTCCTAAGTGGCACACTTTACTTGGATGAACATTTTTGTTGGTCCAGTCCATTTCGGACACATGAACCAAGCCCTCAACACCCTCTTCCAGCTCAACAAAGACACCATAATCCGTAATATTAGTAATCTTGCCAAATATTCGAGTACCTTCTGGGTAACGTCGCGCTATATCTGCCCACGGATCTTCGCCGAGTTGCTTCAGTCCCAACGATACCCGGTTTCTCTCTCGATCGAATTTCAGCACCCGAACATCCAATTCCTGCCCAACTTCCAAAACATCTGATGGGTGTTTAACTCGCTTCCAGGCAATATCAGTAATATGTAGGAGCCCATCTAGCCCGCCGAGATTAACGAACGCACCGTAGTCTGTCAGGTTCTTGACGGTACCCTTCATTATTTGGCCTTCTTCAAGGTTTTGGAGCAATTCGACACGTTCCGCCTCCATTTCTTTCTCGACAACTGCCCGTCGGGAAACAACGACGTTATTCCTTACCCGATCCAGTTTTATCACCTTGAACTCAAGTTCTTTGTTCTCAAGAAAAACGGTGTCCGTCACCGGCCTGACATCTACCAGTGATCCGGGCAAGAAAGCTCTGACTTCGTCCATGGAAACTGTAAATCCGCCCTTAACTTTTCCAGTCAAAAAACCTTTCACAATCGATTGGTCGGCAAAAGCACTCTCCAGAACTTCCCACGACTTGGCTCTTCGGGCGCGCTCTCGAGACAGGCGGGTGTTTCCGTAGCCATCCTCGATTGTTTCTATGGCGACTTCTACTCGATCACCGATGTTGACCTGAACAGCACCTTCAGTGTCCCTAAACTGAGAGGCTGGAATTTCAGACTCTGACTTAAGGCCGGCATTAACAATAACGTAATCACCGTTTATATCGACAACTTCAGCCTCAATTACTGCACCAGGCTTCATTTCAGAGCTGCTTAAGCTCTCTTCCAGTAGTTCTGCAAAGCTTTCTGACATAGTGTGGATTCTAGGCTTTCGCCCAATCTTCTCAAGGAGTTAGTGGTTAGTATTCAACCGGAGGACACTCCGGATCTGTGATTCGACCATACGTTAAATATCAAAGAAAGATTCATGGCGTATATCATTGATCTACCTAGGTGGATAGCCTCTACCTTTGTTGGTGCAAGTGTTTTACCTATTATTGCCCTGGGCCAGTTTGGCTGTAAGTAGATCATCAACTTTCTTGACAACTTGATCAATTCCAATTTCGGACGTATCTAAGATGACTGCATCCTTCGCGGGTTCCAAGGGCGAAACTGCCCGGTTTCTGTCCTTTTCATCGCGAACTGATACTTCCTGTTCAACGGTGGCTAGGGTAGCACTAAAACCCTTTTCCATCAACTGTTTATAGCGCCTTAGTGCCCTGACTCTGAGTGTTCCCGTTAGAAACACTTTGAGTGTCGCATCCGGAAACACCACGGTCCCCATATCCCTGCCATCTGCGACCAAACCGGGTGCCTGTCGTTCAAAGCGCTGTCTAGTGATCAAACATTCCCGGACAGGCTGTTTGGACGCGTAAGTCGAGGCCGCCAATCCAGCATCGGGACTTCGTAGGGCTGTTGTGACATCATTGCCATTCACCAAGATACCAACCTCACCGGTTTTGTTTACAGCAAAATCGAAATTAGTCTCTGCTAAAACCCGTTGGATGCCGGGTAAATCATCGGGTAATACTCCTAACTGCTGAGCTCTGAAGGCGAACGCCCGGTATAGTGCGCCGCTATCGAGAATCCGCCAATGCCGGAGAATAGCAATCCGACTGGCAACCGTCCCTTTACCACTTCCTCCTGGCCCGTCTAAGGCCAAAACTGGCACCTCAGCCACGAGGGGACCCGCTTTTTTCGTATATTTGCAGACCGATCGATGCTGCCAGCTCGACAAAACCTGGAAATGACGTTCTTACGTTTAGCGTATCTTTAATGCAGATCGAACCGGAAACAACCAGTCCAGCAATCGCGAATGCCATCGCTATTCGATGATCCGAACGGCTATTTACCTCTCCGGGCAATATCTCACCTCCGGTTACTGAATATCCATCGGGACGCTCCTCTACCGAGATTCCTAATTCGTTTAGCCCAGAGACTATCGACCGAATCCGGTCACTTTCTTTAACCCTGAGTTCTTCCGCCCCATGCAGTATTGTCTTCCCACGCGCACAAGCAGCTGCAATTGACAAGATGGGAAACTCGTCAATCGCTCGTGCCACTTGATGGGTCTCGATGTTGACACCCCTTAACGGGGTCGAACTCACCACCAGATCCGCTGTGGGTTCCCCGCATATCGTATTCTCGTTCAAGTAAACGATACTGGCCCCCATTTCCTGGAGAATTTCAATCACGCCTGTTCTGGTAGAGTTTACACCGACATTTTTCAGAATAAGCTCGGATTCAACGGCGATCACCGCACCAACTATAAAGAATGCAGCGGATGACAAATCCCCCGGTACCACCACCTTCGCACCCGCCAATTCCTTTCCGCCAATAACACTGATCCAATCACCTTGTTGCGAAATAGAATGCCCAAAGCCTCTTAGCATTCGCTCCGTATGGTCACGAGTCTGTTCTGGTTCTTTTACCCGACTGGCCCCATCGGCATATAGTGCCGCCAAAAGAAATGCTGACTTGACCTGCGCGCTGGCGACTGGCATTACATAATCGACACTATTAAGTCGCTTAACCGGCTTTATTTGAATCGGTGGATAACCCGTGTTCTGTACGGAGATATCGGCACCCAGGGCAGCCAGCGGTTCAACTACCCGAGACATGGGCCGTTGACTCAGAGAGTCATCTCCTACCAATGTCGATGGAAAAGATTGTCCTGCCAGAACACCGGCCATTAAACGCATCGCGGTGCCTGAGTTCCCCATGTTCAACGGCTGCCCCGGGTCTTTCAGTCCATATAGGCCGACACCTTCGATTACTATTCCTCCCTCTTTATGATGGTCTATCCTTACTCCCAACCTGCGCAATGCGTCCACAGTTGCAAGAACATCTTCACTCTCTAACAACCCCTTAATCATCGTGCGTCCCTGCGCGATCGCCCCAAGGATTACCGCGCGGTGACTGATTGATTTATCACCTGGTACGGAGATTGATCCTCTTAGCACGCCTGGACCGTTGATGATGAATGAGTTCATGCTCAAACACGCAGATCTCGCTACGAGCGCCTGTCCTTGATTCGCTTGCGCGCCCTATTTGCATGTTTGAACAGCTCCTCCAAAGCAGGTGAATCCGAGCGGCCTATTAAACCAGCCAAATCATCTATTGCGCTCGAATATTCCGTCAACCGCTGCAATATCGCTTGTTTATTGCTTAGAAATATGTCCCGCCACATCACGGGATCACCGGATGCAACTCGAGTAATATCGTAGAACCCCCCCGCTGACAGGTCGAAACAATCCTTTGAATTTTTCTGCCGTGATAGCAGATCCACTAGAATAAATGCTAATGCGTGTGGGAGATGGCTGGTCAGTGCCAGCAGTTCGTCGTGAACTGAAGGCTCCATCAAAACAACCTCAGCGCCGACGATTAGCGCTGTGTTCACATCAAGGGCGGATGATGTAGCGTGGTGCAAAGGCCATGGCGCGTAGACTCGGTCCGATTTGGTTACGCTGTAAGTGCGGATCACACCATGAGAAAAGCAGTTGACGTATCGATGGCTTCCGATAATGCCTTTTGAAACACCAGTCGTGCCGCCCGACAACATCATCATCGAAAGATCAGTATCATCGGAGCAGGTG
>LUSG01000236.1 GCA_001629395.1 Gammaproteobacteria bacterium REDSEA-S15_B12
GTCTTATACCGGGGGGCAGGTCCGAATACTGACCGACAATGTCCACGGTAAAGCCAGAATTCTGGATATCGATGCGGACATGGTGCGGACCGGCATTGAACAGCGTAATGTGGTGGTGATTGCTGGTTTTCAGGGCGTAGACGGGGAAGGCAATATCACCACGCTGGGTAGAGGTGGTTCGGATACGACCGCAGTCGCGATGGCAGCGGCATTACAGGCTGATGAGTGCCGTATCTACACCGACGTGGATGGTGTCTATACGGCTGATCCAAGAATCGTTCCCGACGCCAGACGCCTGCAGCAGATTACCGTGGAGGAGATGCTGGAATTATCCAGCCTGGGCGCCAAGGTACTCCAGACTCGGTCGGTAGAGTTCGCCGGTAAGTACAAGGTGCCGCTCAGAGTTTTGTCTTCGTTTGAGTCAGGCAAAGGCACGCTGATAACCTATGAGGTAAACAAGATGGAACAGCCCTTAATTGCAGGAATAGCCTACAATCGGAATGAGGCAAAGCTTACGATACGTGGCGTACCGGACCAACCTGGCGTAGCCTCCACTATATTCGGTCAAATTTCTGATGCACACGTGAATGTAGATATGATCATTCAGAACGTCGCTCAGGATGGGACGACGGATCTGACATTTACGGTTAATCGCAGTGAATATACAAACGCACGTTCGATCCTGGAGAAGATCTCTACTCAGCTAAAAGCGCGGGAGGTCGTCGGGGATGACCAACTGGCAAAAATTTCTATAGTCGGTGTGGGTATGCGCTCACATGCGGGGATAGCGTCGACCATGTTTGAGGCTATGGCGACCGAGGGGATTAACATCGAACTGATTTCAACATCAGAGATCAAGATTTCAATTGGGGTGGCTGATCGTTACGTTGAACTTGCCGTACGTGCATTGCATAAGGCCTTTGGCCTGGAGGTCGAAACACATGAAGAGATCCTGGACTCAACTGCGATCGACTGAACTCAAGGAATCGATCAGTTGAAATCTGTGGTGTCTGTTGGTTACGAATCATCTTAGGGGGCAGCATGTTGATATTGACCCGTCGGGTAGGTGAGGCGTTGAAACTGGGTGAAGATATTACGGTTACAGTACTGGGTGTTCGAGGTAATCAAGTTCGAATCGGCATCGATGCGCCAAAGTCAGTCGCTATTCAACGCGAAGAGATCTACCGCACCGCCGAAACTGAGCTAACCCCGGAAATTGGGGACGAGTCATCAGACATCCAGGATGAATGCTAAGCCGTGTTCTAGCTTTAGTTATCGTTTTTCATCAAGGCTATGGTATAGTGGATTGCCTGAGTTAAACGGTCGTCGTCGTCGACGGCGATTCGTGCCCACCACCCCCTCATAGAGAGACCGTTTTTGACAGAGTCATTATCGCTCACCGGTGAAATGATCGCGGTGATGTTGATTCTCGGCCTTACCATCTTTTTGTTTGTTTCCGAAGTTGTACGTGTTGATGTTGCAGCTGTTTCAATTATGGTGCTGTTGGGATTGACCAGTTTGGTCCCGGGTTACAGCGGTCTCGTTCCACTAGAACACTTGTTTGACGGATATTCGAGTAATGCAGTGATCTCGATTATTGCGGTGATGATCATTGGTGCCGGGCTTGATAAAACAGGGATCATGAGTCAGTTGGCCGGCAAGATTCTCAAATACGGTGGAGAGGCGGAAGGCCGAGTGATCAGCATCATCTCTGTAACCGCAGGTGTGATATCGAGTTTTATGCAGAATATTGGGGCAGCAGCACTGTTTTTACCTGTCGTCTCACGTATTGCAAGACGTGGAAACCTGCCAATCTCAAGGCTACTCATGCCTATGGGCATGGTGGGGTCTAGTCCGCTTATCCTGCTCAACGATCTGATCGAGTCATCAAACTCCACACTGCCAGATGGTGTTGCACCGATGGCGAACTTCTCTTTGTTTGCGGTAACACCCATCGGCCTCGCCCTTGTAGTTGCGGGTATTCTCTATTTTGTGGTTTTGGGCCGTGTTGTTTTGCCCGTGGTCAAAGATAAGCCACAAGAGTCAGGCAGTACGCTTCAATATTTTCGAGAGGTATACGGTATTCAAGGCGAGGTCTACGAAGCTCGGGTAGTGGCGGACAGTCCATTGGTTGGTGGAACCATTTCAGATATCGAAGAGGGTGGAAGGGACGGCTGGATAGTTGCTGTTCGAAACCGTGACGATATCCGTGTGGCTCCTCGCGGAGATACCGAACTGCACTCCGGGACTGATCTGGCCATCATGGGTCGGCGCGATGCTGTCGAGCGTTTTTGTCTGGAAAACGGACTGGAACTAAAACGGCAAACCGAAGTTTTCACTGAGATATTGAGTGCGACGGCCGCCGGCATTGCTGAAGTCGTCATACCGCCGGACTCTGGTTTTATCGGTAAGACACTCAAAGATGTCAGTTTGCGGCAACGGTATGGGACAACAGCGTTAGCTGTGTTCAGGATCAACGAGGTCATTGATGCAGACCTGGCTGATTTATCACTACAGGCAGGCGATACCCTTGTATTGCATGGTCGCTGGCGAGACTTTGCTTTGTTCTCTAGCAGTCGAGACGTTGTCGTTGTTACAGATATGCCCAGGGACGACACTCGACCCGAGAAGCTATGGTTTGCCGCGTTCGCTTTTCTACTGGCGCTAGGATTGATTTTGTTTAGCGATATGCGGCTGTCGGTAGCCCTGATGACAGGGGCAGTGTTAATGATTCTGACCGGTGTGTTGAGGATTGAAGAGGCCTATCACTCCATCGGTTGGCAAAGCGTTTTTCTGCTGGCGAGCCTGATCCCCCTGGGTCTAGCCGTCGAAGTCACCAACACTGCGGCCTGGATCGCGCAGCAGACTTTGATTTTGTTGGGTGATGTACCGTTATGGGTGCTGCAGGCGGCGCTTGCGGTTCTGGCTACAGTCTTTACGTTGGTAATGTCTAATGTCGGAGCGACAGTCCTGCTGGTACCGTTGGCTATCAATATAGCGCTGGGCGTGGGCGCAGATCCGGCAATTTTTGCATTAACGGTTGCGTTGGCGACCTCCAACTCGTTTCTGATTCCAACCCATCAGGTCAATGCGTTGATCATGGGCCCCGGTGGCTACCATGTTAGGGATTTTGTCCGCGCCGGTGGCGTGATGACGGTACTCTTTCTGGTGGTCATGATGGTAATGCTGAATCTGGTCTTTTAGATTGGTGTGGTTTTAATCTGTGGTTTTCATGTGCCGATGTATTGCTTATCACTTAAGAAAAAAGCTCCTCTGAAGTGGGGTCTTATCTCCGTCAGAGCTATCCACTGAGGCACCAGCCAAGATTCAGACTTACCTGGAACGTCTACATTGACTATAATTTTGGTGTCGGTCCCACGTTCCGAAAGAGCGTGACGAGTTACGAATGTTTCGACCCGGAGAGGTGGCCGAGCGGCTGAAGGCGCTCCCCTGCTAAGGGAGTATGGGGTTTATAGCTCCATCGTGGGTTCGAATCCCACCCTCTCCGCCATCCTAATCTATTTGGATTACATAACGATGTAAGAGTGGTGTTCCGGTAAAGCATGTGAGACCACATGCTAAACTTGTTTTCCCAGCGGTATCAATACGCGCCCGTAGCTCAGTTGGATAGAGTGCGTGGCTACGAACCACGAGGTCGGGAGTTCGAATCTCTCCGGGCGCGCCATTAAAACGATGACTTACCTCACCTTACAAATTGTGAGGTCTCCAATAACTTTGCTATGTAATTAGAAATTTATATCCTGAAACGTCAGTCCTCATCTTCTGGTTCTTCAGTCCCGTAGTATTGTTTCGCTAACTCGATCAACATGAATATCCACCGTAGCATAGGCTTGTTCAAACAACACAAACCGATATTTGTATACCATCCCTCAATACCGCCGGAGCTGACCTTCGAGAGCGGACGGCAGTTTGCTGGATCTTGGGCAGATTTGTTAGTGATCGAATTTGAGCACTATGGCCTAAATTCAATAGGCCTGAGTGAGTTTATGCGTGGATTACGAGATGCAACACCATCGACAGAGTCAATGATTACTGTAGTAGTAACAATGCCAGTGTCAGG
>LUSG01000237.1 GCA_001629395.1 Gammaproteobacteria bacterium REDSEA-S15_B12
CAGTAGGACTGAGCGCAAGGTCCGCAAGGCCAAGGTTAAAGTCGACCGTTAGGTTGGGAGTGGCTGGCCGGGACGATGGCGGCGATAGGACCCCAGCGCCGGCGTCAACGCCGGGTGAAGCGCCACCGGGATCGTCTGATTCCCGATTCAGCCAGGCTCTGAGATCCACTGCACCATCGTAGGCTTCAACGCGACCGCACTCACCAGTAGACGGATCTCGCCTCAATACCTCGGCCTGCAAGCCGTGTGGTCGCCCGGCTATGACATCATTGCCCAGGCTATCAGCCAGACTGATGACCAGGGCGTTCTCCCGAAATTCGACCACACTGGAAACTCCAAACTGCCCACCGGTTGTGTCCTCGGCACGGATGGTCAGTCGATCGGCGCGGGTGTTTTCCAGTCCCAGGGTGATGTCCCCGTTATCTGCGACAACAAACTCGTAGATGGCCTGACCATTATCATCAACATCCGGATTGGGCGACAGGGGGCCCGACGCTGCGACCCTCTGCCAGTTGCCATGGCCCGCACTTGTTGTGATCCGCACGGAACCTTGATACCCAGTCAGCACGTTGTCGCCGGCATCCTCTGCCTGAATTCTGACATCGACCGGTGCGCAAACGCTGGCAGTCGCAGGCACAGTTATACGGAAATGATCAAGTACCTGGGCACATGGACGACTGCGATTTGCTTCGCGAAGAATGGCCGCATCGGATAGCGCCCGGGCATAGAGGCGAACCTCATCGATCTGGCCTTCAAACTCTCGGCCGCCGAACCCCTGATCGGCGCCTATCTGAAATGGATCAGCGTTCAGGAGCAACGACTCATCGGCAAACGACTGCCTTGCCCGTTCCACACCGTCAACAACGATGCGCTGTATCCCATCTCGTTTCGAGTAGGTGATGGCTGTGTGAACCCAGGTGTTCAATGGCAGTTGATAGCCCGAGGTAAAGGATCGCGAAACACCAGATTCGTTCGTCCACCACCAGTAGATCTCGCGGTTGCTGTCAACGTGGTACTCATAGTTTTCGTCTTTCGACACGATGGTTTTGATGCCACCGCCAGTTGGAAAAGCATCGACATTTATCCAGGCCATGACGGTAAGCTCATCGGCGCTGGACAAGTCATCATCATGGGGGATGTCTATGAACGAGCCGCCCGAAAGGGTGGCGCCATAGCAGACTTTGGCTGGCTCCGCCCTCGCTCCATTGACGGCTCGTCCATCCAGCCCCGTGCCGCGGAGCTCAACAACCTCTCCAGGATCACCTTGCCATCGAGGCCCCTCGAGGCCGTAGACTGCCCGCAGAGAGAAGTCGACAACAAAATCACCGGAAAATGCCAGAAACCCTGCCCGCTCCGTGGTGTGGCTCAGATCCCGGTCATTTGCCCAGTCCTCTTCAATCTTCAGCTCAACAGCATCGTTGGACACCGAGCAACGGCGCAGCCAACCCCCGTCGCCACCATCGCGGGTCAGCTGGGACCCGACAACCCGGGGCGGAGAGGGATACGATTGCAGAAACGCAGCTCTGTCACAGCTGTTCGTTCCAGAAATGTTGTCCGACGTAACCTGGGCTTCAGACAGAACCGTTCTACCGTCATTATCAACAAAACGACCGATAACGCCCGGTTCGACTGCCAGGTATGCGACCGACTCCGGTCGTACAACAGCCCCAGACCTCGTCTCTGCACGTTCCAGGGCAAGATCTATTCCCGAGACTCCCAGGCGGTTGTGCGCCATCGTCAACCAGGGAACCGATCGTTCACCGGGAGAAGACGTTTCGTTTTCCAGGGTTTGAATGTTACTTATGAAGACCGGTGTTCCGCCGAATGCGGTCAGAAAGTTCAGGCGTGACCAATTCGAGCCGGATACAAACCGGCCCTGCTCCGATTGCAGCGGTACCTGGCCAACCTCAAGCCTTGTTCCATCTGGGAAGGCATGCTCTCCGTAGGTCACCGCAAGATAATGCACCGTTGTAGTCTGATCGCCTACATCACTGTAGCGGGTGGGCGGTTCCAGCGGCACAATATCGAAGCCATCTTCAGTGATCTGGCGAATCCGAACTGCCGATGGTTCCGGATTGTTGTCGTCGCTCAGAACAAATACGGCTGGAGGTGATGGGTATACCTGCTGGAAGGAAACCCTGGTAAATGTGCCAGGACTGACGGTGACTGAGCGCGATTCCATCATCAAGGGCTCAGGCTCGGGCGGGCGGACCTCAGAGTCGTAGGCAAAAGCCTCAGAAAAAGCGACTAGCCCCACACTCTCTCTGCCGTGATTCCGCTCGTTATCCTGGGCGGTGTCCTCGTCAATTAACAATCCGATGCCGGAACTGGAAAGTTGGCACTGTCTCAGCCAACCACCGTCGTCTTCCCGTCGGCTGGTTTTACTGGCAAGCGCGATCGGGCTGGTTCCAAACACACTGCTAAAGCTAAATGTGTCGCACCCGTCATCCCAACCACGAGGCCCGTTATTGATACTCTGAGCTTCATAGCGCACATTCAGATTACCGATCGCATTAAATGTGCTGGTCGCCGTTGCACTTATCGCGATAAAACCGATTTGCTCAGGGCTTGCCAGTTCGTAGAACTTATTGTCAGACGCATCATAGGCCTCACTGAATTCCAGAGCATAGTTCAAACCTGACGCCGTCACGGCATCGAAAACCGTAGTCAACCATGGCTCCGAAACGTCATCTGGCACATTCGCATTTCTCTCATTGGTCATCGTCTGGATGTCACCAATGACTACCGGAGCGCCTGAAAACCCTGCTGCAAAACGGTCGGGATGCCTTGATTGAACTGAATTCCTGCCGCCCGGACGTGGCGGAGGACCTGATTGCCGCCATTGAAGAAGAGGAATCTGAGGAGCAGGTTCGGGACTACATGATGGAAGCCTTCGATATTCTCGGGGTCGATGTCGAAGACCATGCCGAACACTCCGATATTCTGCGGCCCGGCGAACAGTACCGGGCCGGCCATGTCGCCGAATTGCCCGAAGATGGCATGACCGTGACCTGGGATCGCAGGAATGCCCTGGAGCGGGAAGATCTGGCGTTTATGAGCTGGGAGCACCCGATGGTCACCGGGGTGATGGACTCAGTCACCAGCTCCGGTCTGGGCAAAGCCGCGCTCGCCAGCCTGTCGGTCAAGGCCCTGCCTCCGGGAACGCTGCTGATGGAAGCGCTGTTTACCGTGCATTGCCCGGCGCCAGACGCTCTGCAACTGACCCGCTACCTGCCGGTTTCGCCGTTGCGCCTGCTGGTGGACGTAAATGGCAAGGAGCTGTCGGGGGCTTTGCCCCACAACCGGCTGAACGAGATGTGCTCGAACATCCGCCGGCGTACGGCCCAGGCGATCGTGCCCCAGATCCGGCCCCAGGTCGAAACCATGGTGGATCACGTCGAGCGCCTCTCGGAGCCTCATCTGGAGCCCCTGAAAGCCCGGGCGCTTGAACAGCTCGCTGCCAGTTTCGAGCCGGAAATCCGGCGACTGGAAGCGTTGCAGAAAGTGAATCCTGCCATCCGCGAGGAGGAGATCGACTTTTTCCGGAACCAGTTCGAAGCGGCGAGGGACGCCATAGGCCATGCCAGCCTGGCTCTGGAAGGTATTCGTGTGATCGTGACCTCATAAATCGGGGTGGGACGGCTGTAACTGGCTGACTGAGCGGCATTTGCTGGTCAGCCCTCATCTGATGCGGTACCGTAAACGTAACGGTTTATAGTCTTCGACATTCCCGAACCATGGATGACAGAGAGAACCTATGATGACTTTCATACTGTTTATTGTGGCGCTGGCTGGCCTGCTGATAGTGATGCGGCGCGAGTCCGGTGCAATGTCCGCGATTGGCGTCATGGCCATCACCGGCCTGCTGTCGCTGATTTTTGCCTCTGGTTGGCTGGCCCTTGTTCTGTTTATTGGTGCCGCCGTCACCGCTGCCGCCGGCCTGCCCGGGTTCCGCCAGGGCTGGCTGACACCCCGCATTTTCGCGATGTTCAAGAAAGTCGCACCGAAAGTTTCCGATACCGAGAAAGTGGCCCTGGAAGCCGGTACCGTAGGCTGGGATGGCGAGCTGTTTACCGGTCGCCCCGACTGGCACAACCTGTTGATTAATCGCAACACAGGCCTGAGCGAGGAAGAACAGGCGTTCGTGGACAACCAATGCACCCAGGCAATCTCCATGTGCAACGCCTGGGATGTCGCCGTCGAGCGGGCGGATCTGCCGAAAGAGCTGTGGGATTTCCTGAAGAAAGAGAAGTTCTTCGGCATGATTATCCCGAAGGAATACGGTGGCCTGGAGTTTTCCGCCAAAGCCCAGACTGCGGTGCTGCAGAAACTGGCTGCCAATGAATCATTGATGGTATCTGTTGGTGTGCCCAACTCGCTCGGCCCGGGTGAGTTGCTGGTCAAATATGGTACCGAAGAACAGAAAAACCACTATCTGCCCCGGTTGGCGGATGGCCGCGAGATCCCCTGCTTCGGCCTGACCGGTCCTCGCGCAGGCTCTGATGCAACGTCGCTGCCGGACACCGGTATCGTGTGTAAACAGAAAGTGGATGGCAAGGAAGTGGTCGGTATCCGACTCAACTTCGAGAAGCGCTGGATTACCCTGGCACCCATCGCCACCGTCGTCGGCCTGGCCTTCCGTATGTTCGATCCGGACGGGCTGCTGGGTGACACCGAAGACTACGGCATTACCTGCGCGCTGATTCCCCGGGATACCAAGGGCATGGAAATCGGCCGTCGCCACTGCCCGATTGGCAGTCCGTTCCTGAACGGACCGATCAAGGGTAAAGACGTCTTTATCCCCCTGGATTACATCATCGGTGGTGTGGATATGGCCGGCCAGGGTTGGCGCATGCTGGTTGAATGCCTGTCTGTTGGCCGTTGCATTACGCTGCCCTCAGGCGCTGCAGGGG
>LUSG01000238.1 GCA_001629395.1 Gammaproteobacteria bacterium REDSEA-S15_B12
ACATCAACCCACCCCGTGAAGCGATTGTCCAGGTTCCAGGTACTCTGACCGTGGCGAACCAGTACCAGCGTCTTCATATTTTCTTCCTTACGGGTAACCCCGCACCCGGGCTCAAGAACCTATCCCCAGCTCTTTTAGACGCACTACCAACTGGGCCAGAGCCTGGCCTCGATGGCTGATGCGGTTTTTTTCTTCGGCAGAAAGTTCCGCCGCCGATTTATGTCCGTTACCCACCAGAAATACCGGGTCATAGCCAAAGCCATTTTCACCACGTGGCGTCTCAGCGATCCGACCCACCCAGGTTCCGCTGCAGATTACAGGTGAGGCGTCCAATTCATGACGCACGAACACAACCTCGCAACGAAAACGAGCCTGTCGGTTGCCGGTCTCGGCAGTGGAAAGTCCGAGCAGTAGTTTGGCAGTATTGTCAGCATCAGAGGCGCTATCACCGGCATAGCGGGCAGACCGAATGCCCGGCGCACCATTCAGCCCGTCCACCTCGATTCCGGAATCATCGGCGATTGCCGGCAAGCCAGTAAATTGGCTGGCATGGCGCGCCTTTATGATCGCATTCTCGACAAACGAGAGTCCGGTCTCCGCCGCTTCTGGCACACCAAGATCACTTTGAGGGATACAATTGATCGCCGTTCCGTTCAACAGGGCTCGAAGCTCTTCGAGCTTGCCGCGATTGTTCGATGCCAGCACAATCTCCATGTTCACATCTGTTCTGATTGTCGTGCTGTGTTCTGCAGGTCGGTAAGTTGGCTGATGCCCTTTGCCGCAACTGCCGTCAGTTGCCGAAGTTCGCCTTCCGTAAAGGGAGCCGCCTCGGCGGTTCCCTGGACCTCAATAAAACGACCTTCGTTATCCATAACAAAGTTCATATCGGTGTCTGCTCGACTGTCCTCGCTGTAATCGAGGTCCAGCAACACCTGCCCATCAACGATACCTGTAGATACTGCGGCCACTTGGGCAACGAGCGGTGTTTCAGACAGGGCGCCAGCTCTTAGCAGCCCGTCGAGGGCATCGGCCAGGGCCACCCAGCCGCCTGTAATCGACGCGGTACGTGTGCCCCCGTCAGCCTGTAACACATCGCAGTCGACGGTAATGGTTCGTTCGCCCAACGCATCGAGGTCCACTGCCTGGCGCAGAGCTCGACCGATCAGCCGCTGTATTTCAAGGGTCCGGCCGCTCTGCCGGCCACGAGTCGCTTCGCGTAGCGTCCGAGTGTGAGTTGAGCGGGGCAACATGCCATATTCTGCTGTCACCCAGCCGCGGCCACGGCCACGTAAAAACGGGGGTACGGTACTGTCCACGCTGGCGGTACACAACACCCGCGTATCACCAAATGCAATCAATACAGAGCCCTCTGCATGTCGTGTGAAGCCGCGGTCGAAACAGACTGGCCGCATCTGGTCCGCTGCTCGTTGGTTCGCTCTGTTCATGGGTTTACCTTACTCGGTAACGCGTTCGTAATAACTGATGTTAACAGCCTAGTGGCTGACCATAGCCGTTTCTTTGGGGTCCTATCAATACTTAAATAGCGTTCTGATCCGCTTAAGATGGCGGCAAGTGATGGCCAAGTAACGCAAAAAAGTTCTCCAAGAACCGGTAGGTTAAGCCCCAGACAATCGGCTCCTCATGATCACTCAGCCGAATAGCGGGAAACACTTGCCCCTGCCAAGCTTCGTATTGCACCTCGGTCTGGCGTTTTATCTCTAGCAACCGAGATATCGGCAGGGTGAAGACATCAGCTACTTCGTGATTCTGACGGAACGGTCCAACACTGCTCATCATAAAGACGAAACAGGACACCACCAAGTGATGTGAACGACGGCCCGTCAAATCGTCAAGCTGGCCAAGAAGCTGGCCTGCAGACAGATCAACACCAATTTCTTCTTCAGTTTCCCGTACAGCTGTATCCAGCGGCAGCTGATCGCCCGGTTCACGTCGTCCACCGGGAAATGCAATGTGCCCCGACCACGGATCGTTCGGTACTCGGGCACGTTCGATGAAAACAATTTCCGGATCGTCCGTGGAAGCCGCGCTATCTAATATCAAAGCAACGGCCGCGTGGCTATCGCCCGTGTTAGACAACACCGGCTGGTGCTGCGTCAACTGCTGGGTGATTGTGTGCGTGGAAATCACCACCGAATTCAACCCGCGAAAAGAAACCCGTCGGTCACTTCACGCCGGTCATGGCATGTCAGTGAGTCGGTGTAGTCCGTCAGGTGATAACGGTAGGCTGCACGTAACGATATAAATGGCATTGGCTCTATCACAAGTCCGGTTTCGACTGAGATCGTCGATACATCCTGGCGTGGGTCAAGCAGGTCTACCGTATCGACCAACGACCAGAACCCGCCTGCTTCAATTTCAAAATTGTCGAGCGCCTGGCTCTTGGGTCCTGCTATGATCAGACCGATCAAAGACAGCAGTACTGACGACAACCGGATCATGGGTTCGTGGGCAAAGACATCTGCACAGATTCTAGCACTGCTGCACTCTGCAGCCTGGTTTGAAGCATCTCGATCAACCCTAGCGACAGGACTCTAATGCATGGACAACACGGATGGGGTCCGACTCGACCGGTGGCTGTGGTCTGCCCGCTTTTTTAAGACACGGCAGATGGCTGCAGACGCTGTTCGTTCGGGCCGTGTGCTGTTGAACAACAAACGCACTAAACCCGCCAAGTCTGTTCGCATCGGTGATCAGGTCCGAATCCGAAAGGCCGCTTTTCGTTATGCCATCCAGGTCACTGCCCTGAGCGAAACGCGGGTGAGTGCGGGTCACGCTGTCACCCTGTATGACGAAAGTGAACAGAGCATCGAAGCCAGAGAAACCCTCAGAACACAGCTTAAACTCCAGCGCTCAGGTTCGCATCCGGCGAAGGGTCGCCCCAGCAAGCGTGAACGCCGCCAGCTGAACCGGCTGCGTGTTCCACAAGGATGAGCCCTTGTGAACGCCCTGGATAAAACGCTGGCGTTGCCCCCGCTGTCGCTGTATGTGCATTTCCCTTGGTGTGAAAGCAAGTGTCCATACTGTGATTTCAATTCACACGCTTTGCGCGGGACCCTGCCCGAAGAAGATTACTGCCACGTATTGCTCCATGACCTGGAGGCTATATCACACTATGCGCAGGGCCGGCAGCTGGCGTCTGTTTTCTTTGGTGGCGGTACCCCCAGTTTGTTTTCAGCCGGTACCATCGCGCAGGTGCTGGAGCAAGCGGATAAACAGATCGGCCTTCAAGCAAATGTCGAGATTACCCTAGAGGCCAACCCGGGTTCGGCCGATGTCACCCGCTTCAGTGATTACCACAACGCCGGTGTGACTCGACTCTCGCTGGGTGTGCAGAGTTTCAGCGATACACAGCTCCTCACCTTGGGCAGGATACACAACGGCCTGCAGGCACTTCAGGCCGTAGACATGGCAGCGCAGGCTGGATTTGCCCATGTGAACATCGACCTCATGCACGGCCTGCCGGAACAGACCGTTGATCTTGCAGCTCAGGACATCGACACCGCGATTGCCTTGGAGCCGAACCACCTCTCCCTATACCAGCTGACGCTCGAACCGAACACACGGTTCGCAGCCCAGCCACCGGCGCTACCTGACGAAGCAACCTGCTGGCAGATCCGCAGCCTGTTCGAGGAAACTGCGATCTCTGCGGGTTATGAACAGTACGAAGTGTCGGCGTTTGCGCGCCCAGAAAGTCATTGCTCGCACAACTTGAACTACTGGTCCTTCGGCGATTATCTGGGTATTGGTGCCGGTGCACATGGCAAGGTGACCAGTCCCGATGGGATCGGGCGTTACGCGCATGAAAAACACCCCCACCGTTACATGGCAATGGTGACAGCCGGTCAGTCCGGCAGCAACTTGACGTTAGCGAGCGCCGAAGAAATCGCTTTTGAGTTTGTACTGAACGCATTAAGGCTTAAGAACGGTTTCAGGCTGATAGACTTTTCAGAGCGCACGGGGCTCTCCGCCGAGTGCCTTCTTGGCACCGCAGAAAACGCAGCAAAACGGGGTCTGTTGAACATCAGCAACAACCGAGTCCGGACAACGGACCTGGGCTATCGTTTTCTCGATGATGTCATCGCACTTTTTCTGCCCGAGACGGATTGATGGCCACTGCATGATATGATGCCCGCACAACGACGACTACAGTCGATCATCAAAACGTGCTCGGATAGGGCAATTTAGGTAATCTCTCAAGCCCATAACGGTATTTGTCATGCTCTGGGTGAAAGCTTTTCATATCATCTTCATGGTGACCTGGTTCGCGGGACTTTTTTACCTGCCACGCCTTTTCGTCTATCACGCGATGACGCAAGACGCAGCAACATCCGCTCAGTTTGAAACGATGGAACGCAAACTTTATTTTGGCATTGCAACACCGGGCGGCATCCTGACGATTCTATTCGGGGCGTGGTTGTGGCTTGGTTACGACATCGGTGCCGGCAGCGGCTGGCTCGTGGCCAAGCTGATACTCGTCATCATGCTGGTGCTCTATCACCTGTGGTGCGGGCGCATACTCAAAAATTTTCAGACGGACAACAATACCCACAGCCACGTTTTTTATCGCTGGTTCAACGAGTTTCCAGTACTGGTTCTAGTTGCTAGCGTCCTGCTGGTGGTTTTTAAGCCCTTCTGATGACACACAATACCGACTGAAAAACCTGACCGATGATGTTTAACATCGTTCTGGTTCATCCCTGGATATCACCCAACACAGGCAACATTCTTCGGCTGTGTGCGAACACTGGAGCCTTATTTTGTAGCGTTTTCGCTCACTCGCTTCTTCTGTGGCACAACTATGGCACAACAGGAGAAACGATATGGCCAGCATCAGAAAGCGTAATGGTAGATACCACGCTCAAGTAAGGCGTAGAGGTTACCCGCAAGCCACGCGGTCATTTACGAGCAGAGAAGCCGCGAATAAGTGGATTAAATCCGTCGAAGTCGATTTGGAACGTGGCGAATATCTGCCTCGAGTTACCATGACGGTGAACGAGTTACTGCTGAGATACGAGGCGGAAGAAGTTCCAAAGCAAAAGGGTGCTAGGCACGAATTCTGGCGATCCAGTTTCCTGCGTAAACAGCTTGGCCACATACACCTTCGAGATTTAACCCCAGCGTTCTTGGCTACCCATCGGGATAGACGCTTAAAGACGGTGAAAGCGTCAACAGTAAGCCGAGAGTTCACCACACTATCAACTGCTATCAACACAGCCATCGTAGAGTGGGCTATTCCACTTCCGAATAACCCCGTATCCAAAGTGCGGGTGCGTAATGCCGACATCAGGCGAGATAGACGGCTTGAAGCAGGGGAAGAGGGGCTGATATTGAAGCACGCTCAACCAATGTTACAGCGCATTATTG
>LUSG01000239.1 GCA_001629395.1 Gammaproteobacteria bacterium REDSEA-S15_B12
GACAGGGTAACAGCCGATTCTGCGGGTGACATTACATACCTGCGTTCAGCAAGTCCTCAGGGAAGTGCAGATTCTGCGGCAGACCGTCCGGCAATACGCCCGAAAACTGCACCTGAGGTCAGACCCGACCCGCCCGGATAGTTGTGATGAAACAGGCCCCCAACCATCTCTCCACAGGTGAACAGCCCCTCGATGGGCGTCCAATCGCTGGCCAGCACCTGCGCATTCTGATCGATGCGCAAACCGCCGAAAGTGAACGTGATTCCACCGGTTACCGGGTAGGCGCAAAAAGGCGGGGTATCAAGGGCCTGCGCCCAGTTGCTTTTACTCGGTGTGAGTCCTTTCGTTTCCAGCCCATCGTGCACCGTGGGGTCAAAGGGTGCCTCACCAACGGCAGCGTTGTAGGCGGCGAGAGACGCTTTCAATTGGGCCTTACCAACCGGCAGCTTGTCGATTAGTTCGTCAAGCGTATCAGCGACCAACGGATCACCCGTCACGTAGCGGGGCTCGAGCAGGCTGGTGACCTTGGCGTCAAAGATTTGATAAGCCACGTTGCCGGGCTGGCATAAGATGGCGCCACCGGTCTTGGCATAGGTATAAAGCTGGAAGTCCTCACCTTCGTCGATGAATCGATCACCATCGGTGTTCACCATCACGCCCAATGGATACGACAACCGGTTGGTCTTATCTGTCAGGTGACGGTCGCCAAACGGCGGTGCATCGGCATCAATCGGCGTGCCGTGGTTACCGCTCCACTGCCCGAACGCCAAGGCGCCCAGTTCCAACGCCATTCGCAGTCCATCGCCCGTGTTGTAGGCTGTACCGCGGACCCGCGCCATGTCCCACGGCCGCTGCAGGTAGCGGGCTCGCCACTCAGGGTTTGCTTCGAAACCGCCACAGGCTAGAACCACGCTTCCCGCATCAAGCCGAGTAATCCCGTCGGGATCTCGGACGACCACACCGCTGATCCTACCGGAACCATCCTGAATCAACCGCTGCGCCCCGGTCTGGTAACGCAAGACAACACCTCGCCTGCTGGCAATCTCGAACCACATTCTAGACAACCCGACTCCTTCATCTACGGCCCTGACAACGGCTCCCGACGGCCACTTGACCTCACCATCAAACTCGATCGCTGCCAGTGACACTGCTGCCTCCATGCGAATTCCCTGTCCGACCATCCAGCAGGCTGTGTCGAAAGAACGTGATACCAGCAGTTCTCCAAGATCGGGATCGATCCCACCACGTGTCACGCGGCGGAGATCTGACCAGAACGCTTCGGCCGGGTAAGGTGCCACACCCGCCAGGAAATCAGGGAACTCGGTCTGAACATCAGGGATCAACCGCAGCAGTGCGTCCGGGGTATCGAAAGCAAGCCGTAGCAAACCACCACTGTAATGGGTGTTACCACCGCGTAGAGCTTCGGGCGCTTTTTCGAGCATCAACACACGCCGCGCACCGCTCTCACAAGCGGACACCGCGGCCGCGTGAGCCGCGTTCCCAGCACCAACCACAATCACGTCCCAGTATCCTTTGCGCTTAGTCACTATTCAATTACTCACAGTAATGTTTTGACGTTAGATCGTCGCCGGCGAGTCGGTCCTTTCTTGCACTGAACTCAGCGAAAGAGTACGTTTAACACAGCACATCAATTATAAGCAGGTGATATACGCAGAATAGACAATAATTCGCTGAGTCATTCGGTGACAGACCATGATCATTTATCCCGACATCGAGATTCAGGACGGGCGCTCCGTCAGCCTTCCTCGAGGACGCAAAGAAGACGCGACTGTCTTTGAAATCTCCCCGCTTAAGGCTGCACAAAATTTCCAGCTCGCCGGTGCGGAGTGGTTACAGGTCGTCGATATCGACGGCGTCTTCCAGGGAGGTCGATTCAACTCGGGCATGATCTGCGAAATCATCGACGATGTGGACATCCCTGTCCAGGTTGCCGGTGGCATACGTACCGAACACCATGTGGACTGGTGGTTTGAACATGGCGCCTCCCGGATCGTACTGGGTACTGCAGCAATCAAGGACAATCAGCTACTGCGCCACGTCTGCCATCTGTATCCCGACAAAATCGTCGTCAGCATTGATGTGAGAGGCGGCTATGTCCTGATCGACGGCTGGCAGACCCGGACCTCGTTCGATCCCATTACGCTGGGCAGGAGTTTCCGTGACCTCGGTGTCGCCGCGATTATCTACACCGACATCGACCGCTTTGAGAACCATCCTGAGAGCAGTCTTGCGGGCACCTCTGAAATGGGCACAGAACTCGATCTGCCGATCATCTCGTCCGGTACGGTACGGACACTGGATGACATCTCACTGCTCAGCCTGTTGCCCAACATACACGGTGTAATCACCGGCCAGGCGCTGTTCTCCGGGACAATCGACCTTAAGGAGGCGATTACGCTCGCTAGAGAATCCGGCGTCGACCCATCGCTTGCCGAGGAGGGTGTCCGCCCTCAGCGGGCCTCACCGACACCGACCGGGCAAACGATACCGCCCAACTACACGACCATGGGACAGGAACTGCTGGACCTGCACCGAGCCCATACTGAAGGCGCTGTCTCGGTGGCGGAGTATCAGACCGCGCGGCAGAAAATTCTCACGCGTTTCGACCAATAACATCCCACCTGTTTATACGGTGTGACTCCGCGGCACCAATGCCAGCACCCGAAGTGGACTCCCTGTTCCGTTCTTGATCTTGAGCGGCGTCGCAATGACAACCGCTCCGACAGGGGGTAGAAGATCCAGGTTGTTCAGACACTGCAGGCCGTACTTGTTGTTACCGTGAAGCGTGTAGTGGGCGGGAAACGGTGGGGTGTAGTGCTGCCCCTGACCCGCATCGGTACCCACGGTCTCTACGCCGAACCCACGGATGTCCCGCTGCTCCACCAGTAAGCGAATACCCTCCGGCGATGGCCCTGGAGAATGCGGTCCGTCGTCACACATATTGAGATATGCGGCTCCGGAGCGTTTCGACCAGTCCGTACGCATCAGCACCCAACAGTCCGGCGGAATTCTTCCGTAATCAGCCTCCCAGGCCTCGATCACCTCAGGCGTCAGTTCGAAGTCGTCGTCCCGGGCCGCACCTTCAGAACAGTCGATGACACAAGCCGGGCCAATGAACCGCTCAACCGGAATCTCGTCGACACTATTATTCGGCAGGTCCCGACCGGAAATCCAGTGAATAGGTGCATCAAAATGTGTGCCGGTGTGCTCGCAGCAGGAAAAATTGTGCCATTTCCAAGCCGGGCCTCGGTGATCATAGGCCGAGATCTCCTCCATGCGAAACCGTGCACACTGACCAAATTCCGGCGGCAAGATGATCACGGGAAAATCAGGATCCAGCGTGTGGGTGAGATCGACCGTCGCGACTTCACCATTGGCCATGGCTGACGCCAAGTTGGTCAGCGCGTGATGATCCTGGCTATTGGTTACATTCATTCTCAACCACCTCCTTGTCGCGTCATTTCCTGTTCCAGGAGCTTAGGTTCAGCACTCCAGCGATCGATGAGGTCCTTCGCCAAGTCACCGACATAGACCTCCTCCAGCCCATCCTGCAGACCTTCGACCACCGCACTGGCGAGTTTCGACGCTGTGACTTTCGGTGGTGGCAAGGGCTGGTGCCATTCGTCTTCGGTCGGGCTGGTATAAACATTCAACACCCGGATGCCACCGGCCCGCATTTCCGATCGCAGACACTGTGAAAGTGAATGCGCTGCTGCGCTGGAGGCCGAATAGACGCCAAACTGGGGCAGGTTGCAGTAGGCATAGATCGACAGGATATTCACCCAGGCGGTCGCACTGTTGACACCATCGGCGCCGCGCCCGCGCATTACCGGACCAAAAGCCTGGGCAAGGCGCATCAACCCCAGGCAATTCACCTCCATTTCCTGTTGTGCGAATACCAGGTCGCCCCCGTCCATTACGCCGCCGGGCCGGACGAACCGCGCATTGTTGACCAGGATATCGACCTTGCCGCCGATCTCGCCGCACAGTTCCTCGACGGATTGTGTGTCACTCACGTCCAGCGGTACGAGTTCAACGTTGTCGATCTCTTTAAGGCTGTCCCGTTCGGGCCAGTGGCGCCACCTTTCCGCCTCACCAGCGAAGACGATGGCAGCATTGGCCTTGGAGAAGGCTCTGGCGAGGGCCTGGCCGCTTTCGCTGCGGGCATCTGTAATCAGTATGCGCCGAAACTTCGGGCTACAGGTCAGTTCGCGCAGTTGGGGATCATCTTCCATAGCTGGTATCTCCTTCTCGGGTATAGCAAACAGAACACCGTGACCAGACTTGTCAAGGCGGTTGATCATGCGGACATTTCCTTGAGACTCACAGTCCCCGTGTACATGACAGATCATCGACGGACCGCAGTCCAGTTGCACGGTGCCGACCCGCCACGGGGTACGTTCACGGAAATATATGTGTGTGCTGGTCCGTATGACGGTCTCGGCGACCAGCCGGCCCCGGTTCGAGACGACCTGCCATTCAAGGTCTACCGACAGGCAGCTTGAACAGGCGTCCCGCGGGGGGTACTGGATGGCTGAACACTCCGTGCAGACCTGCAGCATAAAACGCCCCCGTGCAGCTGCCACCGACAGTCCAAGCGCGGCGCGGCTACGCGAATCCGGCGGCTCGACCGGCACACGGGTACGCTTCTGAGGATTCTTTCTGGGCGGTGGACTGATCGGCATGGTCATGAACTGCCTCCCGAAATTATCACCGCACCCGAGCAGACGCCACGGTCATAGTTAATCATGCCGAAACCAGATACCAGTGCCAGCCTTGCGGCCGCTACCTGGGTGGGACCGGCCATCCCCGTCACCTGCCGGATCGCCTCGACCAAGCCGAGATAACCGCCTGCCGCACCGGCCTGCCCAGCGGACAGTTGGCCACCTTTTTACAAAATCCAAGATCTTCAATCTGCATCATCGTGATAACCGGGTAATCATCATAGGTTTGCACGAGATCGACATCAGTAGGGTCTGCCTGTGCCATTCCATAGAGCTCGTCAACATCAACTGCCCAGCCACCGCGCATCTGTACTGGATCAGCAGCGAAAGCGTTGTGCCTTTCGATGGTTGAGCGGATACAGGCAAATGGGAGGCCCTGGGCCACGGCATCGGTTTCACGCAGAACCAAAAACGCTTCGGCACCTGCCACCGGCATCACGCAATCATAAAGTGCGATCGGGTCAGAAATCAGACGGGCCGACAGGTATTGAGCCATAGTCAATGGCTCCTTCATGATAGCGTGCGGATTACGCAGGGCATTGCTGCGCTGAGAGACACAAAGACGACCAAAGTCCTCACGGGTTGCACCGAACGCGTGCATGTAGTGATCGGTCAACAGGCCGAAACTGGTGTTGGGCCCGCCGGAACCGTAAGGCCAAGACGCATCCTGGGCAAAACGACTGAAACTCGACAACAGCCGGCGGAAACTGTCAACATGATTGGTGTCGCCAGCGACACAGGCAACGACGTCGGCGTCTCCAGCCTGAACCGCTCGCGCCGCTCGACGCAGGGCCGTGATGCCACTGGCCCCACCAGTGGGTATATGATCAAGCCAGCGGGGCGTCAAGCCCAGATGCTGCGTAAGGCCCACAGCAGTATCCGGAAACAAGGTAAAACTGGCTACGGAAAACCCGTCCAACTCAGCTGGAGAGATCCTGGCTGCGGCCAGGCTCCCGCGGAGGGCCCGCGCAATCCAATGGTGTGCCGATTCCTTTGAAAACCGTTGATAAGGTACGGTCACCGGCGCCGCCAGGACGACCCCGTTATAGGCTGAACGAAACCCTGCCGAGCGTCTCATGACTTACTTCCACGGCGCTTCAGGGCCGTGGTGTCTACAGTGGCCGGATCCCCCACCAGCCGGTCTACCAGCGCTTTCAACTCACTGCGCTGTATCTTCTGCGTGGAGGTCAGCGGCAATTCAGTGACACTGGCAACGAAACCGGGCACCTTGTAATACGCGATCTGGGTCAGGCACCATCTGACGATATCCCGAAGCTGGTCTTCCGCACCACTCCCATTAATGACCAGACAGGCAAACACCTCCTCATCCCGAACCACGTCGTTAACCCCGGCGACCCCGGCGGTGACCACCGCCGGATGGCGCATCAGGGTGGATTCCACTTCTACGGCCATGATGTTCTCACCACTACGGCGAATCACGTTTTTTTTTCGGTCGATAAAAAACATGTCACCATCGGCATCCTGCCGCACGATATCTCCAGTGTGGAACCACCCGCCCCGCCAGGCGGCGTCGGTCGCCGCCTGATCCTTATAGTACTCGGTGAAGAAGCCCCACCTCGGATCTTCCCCGGCGTGGCGGACCAGCAGTTCGCCGGGACGATCTGGACCAGCTTCTTTTCCGTCTTCTCCAACAATGCGTATCTCCACATCAGGACCGGGACGCCCCAGACAATTCTTCCCCACCTTGCGAGGTTCGTGATTGGCGCAGATCACCGCACCGGCACCGGTCTCGGTCATAGCCCAGGCCTCGATCAGCGGGAAGCCGAATCGCCTTTCGAATAGCCCATGCAGGCCTGGATCTACGCCAGCACCAAATCCAAAGCGCACCTGATGATCCCTGTCAGTCATCGCCGCTGGTGCTTGCATCAGGATAGACTGCATTACTCCCAGATAATGAAGGCAAGTTGCCCGGCTTTCCCGCACACTGGCCCACCAGCTGGACGGGTGAAAACGGTCGAGCGCAATCAGACAGCCGCCTGCCATCACCATTGCCATCACCGAGCATGCCATTGCGTTCATGTGAAACATCGGCAAGGGCGTGATCATCCGTTCTCCAT
>LUSG01000024.1 GCA_001629395.1 Gammaproteobacteria bacterium REDSEA-S15_B12
GACATATAGAGCTCCGAGATATGGAAGTTTAGTTGAAAGAACAATGCCTTCGGGAGGCATGGCCCAGAGGTTCAAATCCTCTCACCCCGACCACAATAACCCTCTAGGTTCACATACTTAGGGTGATTCTCATTTTTGTCGGTTGTCGGGTTTTATAGTTTGATCAGTTATTTGGACAGTTAAACTCGGGGCAGATCCTTCAGCTGCTGCTCGAACTTAAAATCATCCTCTTAACCGTAAGGCGTGGCATCGCCGTCAGTTCCTAGCTTCGTAAGTTTCAGGACACAGTCTTTTATACGAGCTCACCACTCATAGCCAGCGTCGTCTTTCCACCAAACAAGTTCATCGCTTTCGCCTGAGAATTCATAAGGCTTGATCCCGGGATTTCGCGTTGGATGCCACTGCAGGGCTAATTCAGGAAAAGGGCCTTCAACTGGTTAGTAGTATCTATACGACCGGGAACCTCTCTGAGCCCATCCACTAAAATCCTATCCTCAAACCATTTATCCATCACACCCCAATAGAAACCCATGTGGTCACCAATTCGGGCGACTTCCCGATGTGGATTCTCGTAACACTAAACAACGTTATCCTTACTTCTAACTTTGGTGTGTACAGACCAGTAGGAAGCATGACCCTAATATGGGCAATAGGTAGTGTGATCGGTCAACCCAAGAAACGATGGATCGACATCCGAACAAGGAAAGTAATATATGGGCGCATGTCCAAGTTCATACATTACCCGAGTTTTAGAAGATAATGCGATGGTTTCACCTCCAAATTCTACACGTACTTCAGCGGGAACAAGATCATAGTCAATTACATAGCCAGCATTGAACTGCCAGCCGTTCGTATCTAACTGATTTTTATTTTCCAAAACAAAATACCCCTTAAATCTGTATCTCTACGAAAATCTTTATCGTCCAAAGAATATTACACATCTGGTCGGTCATCTACTCGCCTTCATTATTCCAGTAGACACGAATAATCCGATTGACAAAAATGCCGCACCACACCACAGCGGCACAGATCAAGATGCCAAATGTGGTTATCCAAATGAATGACTCCAGGTCCATCCGTTCATTTTAATTCGAACATTACATCGCCAAGAATAGGGTTTTGAACTGGGATATGCGGTGTAACTGATTATTACAACACTACTGTTTGAGTTTAGGATAGCGGCATGAAGTACAAATATTTCAACCAGGAGAATGTTAATGGCCATTAAGCGAGTCTGGATTGAGGAAGGTTGTATAAGTTGTGGTATGTCAGAAATGAACTGTCCAGAGGTCTTCAAAGTCGACGATGAACAAGACTCGTCAACTGTTATCGAAGGTGTCGACTACTCACTCTACGAAACAGAAATTAAAGAGGCCGCTGAATCTTGCCCCGTAGATGTTATTAAGTACGAAGAATCCTAATCTTACTGTCAAAAGCAGAAAGGTTTACAGTTTTACTGGGATGTTGGGAATAAGATAATGGTGTGAACCGTCTTCTTTGAATTCTGCTGTTGATGTTTTATGTTGGGGTTGGTGCCGAGACAATTAAATAGCGAAATCAGAAATAAGGATACGATGTCAGAAATTCCACAAACTACGCAACCGCGACAAGAAGAACTTTCTTACGATTTGAAACGGGCGCTGTCGGCTATTGTATCCGTCCGCACGCAAATTCCCGAAACTGCGATGACAGCGGGGATACTCGGCACAGAACGGGTGGGCCACGGTGTGCTGATCCGGGAAAACGGGTTGATCGTGACGATTGGATATCTGGTGACAGAGGCGGAGACTATTTGGCTCATCGACAACAATGGCGATGCGACCAACGCTCACACTATCGCCTACGATCAGGAAACCGGTTTTGGCCTTATCCAGGCTTTAGGGCGACTAGATTTGCCGCCACTCGAAATGGGCAATTCGGCCGACGTCAATGAAGGCGAGTCAGTGGCGCACCCCAGTTGGAGCGGGGCCGGACTGATCGGTCATGACGGCACATTACGCGGTATCGGTTCGCTGTTCGTGCAGCAGGCCATCTCTAGCGACAATTCAGTCAACTGCAATATGGTTGTTCCGATTGATATATTGAAGCCGATTATGGACGAGTTGCTGACCTACGGAAGGGTCCAGAAACCGGCCCGTCCTTGGCTTGGTATGATGACGACCGAGTTGGATGACGCGCTGGTCGTCGCTGGCGTCACGGAGGGAGGGCCAGCGCAACGCGCTGACGTACGGGTCGGCGACTTCATACTTGGTGTTGGCGGTCAGTCGGTCAAGGAACTGGCCGAGATGTTCCGCCGAGTCTGGGCGACCGGCGAAGCAGGCGTCGGCATTCCGCTGACCCTGTCGCGCGATGGCGAGATACTCGATCTCACGGTTCAGTCGGTGAATCGGTCGGATTCGCTGAACTCGCCTCAGCTACATTGATTACAGGTACCTTATCGGTCGGTGGATATTCGAATTCGTTCTTTTTTACAAAGGGGTGGGTACCCCCAGAGGGTGGAGCTAAAGTGGAGCCGGCTTCTGTCTATTCC
>LUSG01000240.1 GCA_001629395.1 Gammaproteobacteria bacterium REDSEA-S15_B12
CCTATAGCCTGGACTTTGATGTCTTTCCTGTTGACTCAGAGATCAAATCGGTAATAGATACTCAAGTTCGTGCATTTGAAGAAGCGGGTGCAATCATCGAACCGGTCACGCTTGGTATAAAACGCAGTCAACAGGAACTAAGTGACCTCTGGTGCAGGCTCATCATTCCACGCAATATCGCTACGTTAGAAGCAGCCAGTGCTAAAGGTCCTGATCTGCTCGGCAAGCACCGAAATGATTTCCCACCGGAGTACCTGCGCTGGATCGAAACAGGCTACAAACTGAGCGCCGTAGATTTCTATAAAGATCAAGAAGTTCGAACCGAAATTTATGACTGCATACAAGCCGTATTCTCGAAATATGACCTGTTGGTTACGCCTACCCTCGCCTGTCTGCCTGTGGATAACGCTGATGACGGAAATACAATCGGGCCAACTGAAATTAATGGTGAAGCGGTTGACCCCCTGATCGGCTGGTGTCTGACCTACTTCGTCAACTTTACGGGCCACCCCGCTGCATCGATCCCTGCTGGTCTTAGCGCGGGTGGACTGCCTATAGGCATGCAAATCATCGGACGACGATACGCAGACTCCGACGTTCTAGCGGCCAGCGCCGCGTACGAACGCCTGCGACCCTGGCACGACACGTACCAAGTTTGTAGTAATCGAACAGATTGAAACGCAGTAGAAACCAGCAAAAGACTCAAGTCATGGAACGACTTAAAGATAAGCGCATATTAATCACCGGATCTGCCAGTGGCATCGGTCGTGCCGCAGCACGCCTATTTGCCAGAGAAGGTGCAATGCTCACCTTATGTGATCGAGATCATGACAACAACCGGGCACTTGTCGATCAAATTACCACGGCAGGCAGCCAGGCACAGGCCATAGAAACAGACGTTGGTGAACCCGGCGACATGCAGAATGCCATCGACACCGCCGTTGCTACTTACGGTGGCTTGGATGTCCTCTACAACAACGCAGGCGGTGCTACCAAACACGACGGAGCAGTCACAGAGATTGAACTCGATGAATTCTGGCGCACTATCCGGGTTGATCTTTTCGGTACGGTACTGGGCTGCCGTTTTGCAATCCCGCATCTTGTTAGTGCGGGAGGCGGGTCAATCATTAATACCACGTCGATTCGAGCGATGATTGGCACCGAAGGCGCGGATGCCTATACCACTGCAAAGGGTGGGGTGGCCACATTACAGAGTAAACGCCATTGCCCCAGGCGTAATACTCACTGATCGCGTCCGTGCCATGCTGCCTTTAGATGACCCAGTCAGAGTTAAAACCCCTCTCGGTCCGAGTGAACCTGAAGATGTAGCGCCATTGGCGCTTTACCTGGCTTCCGATGAATCACAACAGATGACAGGAATGATTCTGCCTTTGGATGGTGGCGCCAGCGCCGTCTGAATCAGAACACCGCCACGCGCGCAAAGTCTCACAGTTCAAGGAGTAAATCTCAATGACCGATTTGTCGAACCGACGCGTTGTCCTTTCCGCCCACCCGGTAGGTTTTCCTAAAACGACTGATTTTGAGTTGATTGAGGATTCCATTGCTGAACCTAACGAGGGTGAGTTATTACTGAAAACACTCTACTTGTCACTTGACCCGTACATGCGCGGACGAATCAGCAAAGCCAGATCCTATGCTGTCGGTGTAGAGGTCGGACAAACCATGGTTGGCGGCACGGTGAGTGTGGTCGAGACGTCGCGGAACCCCAAATATAAATCGGGAGACATCGTACTCAGCTACTCCGGGTGGCAAGATTACGAACTCAGCAATGGGCAAGGATTGCACAAGTTGGATCCGGTTCATGGTCCCAAGCCAATCAGTACAGCACTTGGCGTGATGGGCA
Source organism: Gammaproteobacteria bacterium REDSEA-S15_B12 (assembly GCA_001629395.1). Classification (GTDB taxonomy): domain Bacteria; phylum Pseudomonadota; class Gammaproteobacteria; order Arenicellales; family UBA868; genus REDSEA-S09-B13. The sequence goes on from LUSG01000240.1 coordinate 1,865, forward strand.
TGCCAGGCCTGACAGCTTATGTTGGTTTGCTGGACATTGGACAACCACAGTCAGGTGAGACAGTAGCCGTTTCCTCAGCAGCCGGCGCTGTAGGCTCAGTTGTTGGACAAATCGCTCAACTACACGACTGTAAAACAGTCGGTATCGCGGGCACTGCCGAGAAATGCCGATACACGGTTGAGGAATTCGGGTTTCAGACTTGCTTGAACTATAACGATGACTATTTCGATTCCCAGTTAAAGGAGGCCTGTCCGGACGGGATCGACATCTACTTTGAGAATGTCGGTGGCAAAGTTTTTGATGCCGCCTATAACCTTATGAATGACGGCGGCCGAATCCCAGTGTGCGGGATGATTTCACGCTATAACGACACGAGCCTTCCCGACGGGCCCGATACCCTTCCCCGTTTGATGCGCGCGATCCTGACTCGACGACTCCTGGTGAAAGGCTATATCGTGACTGACCATAGCGATCGACTAAACAACTTTCTATCCGACATGTCAGGTTGGCTAAAAAGAGGACAAATTCGCTACCGCGAAGATATTACTGAGGGCCTAGAAAATGCGGTCTCAGCATTCCAAGGCCTACTAAGAGGAGACAACACAGGCAAGACAGTCATCAAAGTCTCAGGAGAGCCCTAATGACGGGTATTTATTGGTCCTCGATATATCTATGATTCTCGCAACTTATCAAATAGTTATGCTTATTTGAACCTGTGTTGTTAGATATATCTTTATATGGTTATACTGGACTCGTGGCAACACACCAAAGGAGAACGTAACTGATGAAACCCACAAAGTATCTGTTAGGACTATTCGCAGCTGCCGCACTATCAATCGGTACTGCCCAGGCCGGCTCAGTGCTTAAGATCGTACCTCATGCGGATCTCAAAAATACTGATCCGATTTGGACAACTGCGTATATCACGCGAAACAACGGCTACATGATCTATGACACACTGTTCGCGATGGATGAAACTTTCAATGTTCATCCTCAGATGGCAGGCTCTCATTCGGTCAGTGATGATG
>LUSG01000241.1 GCA_001629395.1 Gammaproteobacteria bacterium REDSEA-S15_B12
GATTTTAACTGTCATTTTCCTGCCGATTGCACCAGTATTTTCAACAGAGACATCCATACGATGGTATTCCTGATTGTAGAAGGTGAACTATGATTTATTACTTGGAACGCTGGTGCGAAAGGGGAGAGTCGAACTCCCACGGGTTACCCCACTGGCACCTAAAGCCAGCGCGTCTACCAGTTCCGCCACTTTCGCATCTGATCCTGTACAGATTTCAGAATAAGGCCAGAAGCCGAATTTGATCATACCTGTTCTCAGCAATTTCAATTCTTGCCAGTTCTGGTGGGCCGTGCAGGGATCGAACCTGCGACCCGCTGATTAAGAGTCAGCTGCTCTACCAACTGAGCTAACGGCCCTTCGTGTCCTTCAGTGACAATCCCATAAATTGACGATCGTGTCTTGGTTATTGCAAGTCTGGGGTGACCGATGGGACTCGAACCCACGACGACCGGAACCACAATCCGGGGCTCTACCAACTGAGCTACGATCACCATATTCGGATAGCCAGGTTGTTAATTATCCAACAATTCAGGATGTCAAAGCCAGCGAATCCAGCTATCCAAGAGGTCACGTCGCGAAATTGGTACGCCCGACAGGACTCGAACCTGTAACCTACGGCTTAGAAGGCCGTTGCTCTATCCGGTTGAGCTACGGGCGCCCGGCTCTCCTTGAGGTTTCCAAATAATGGTCGGGGCAGAGGGATTTGAACCCCCGACTCCCTGCTCCCAAAGCAGGTGCGCTACCAGACTGCGCCATGCCCCGATTCGTTAAACAACATACGGGGCGGATTCTACCGGAAATTGGTCACGGGGCCGACTGAAGCTGATTAGTCCAAGTAGTAAATGAAACGATAGGGTCAATCACAGATGACTTGAATTACTATCCCACAGCCCCCATTTTTTGCAGATAATCACGAAGATCGTTCGCAAGCCCCACATCAGTAAGGACCAATGACCGATGACAACTGAACAAACCGTTGAAACTCGAAGTTTTGAGACCGAAGTGAATCAGCTATTACAGTTGATGATTCACTCACTCTACACAAACAAGGAGATCTTTCTTCGAGAGTTGATCTCCAACGCCTCAGATGCTTGTGACCGGCTACGATTTGCGGCATTGACAGATGAACAACTTCTGGAAAATAGCAATGAACTGTCTGTGACTATCAACTTCAATGAGAAGGACAGAACGATTTCGGTGCTTGACAACGGAATCGGCATGGCCAGGGCTGAAGTGGTCGACAACATCGGTACAATCGCCCGGTCAGGCACCCGCCAGTTTCTGGATTCACTCAGTGGCGACCAATCTGCAGACGCAAGTCTGATTGGTCAATTCGGAGTCGGTTTCTATTCGGTTTTCCTGGTCGCAGAAAAAGTCGAACTCTTGACACGCAAAGCCGGCCAAGAATCTGAGACAGGAGTCCGCTGGGTGTCAGACGGCAGCGGGGAATACACGATCGAAAACACCAACCGTGTTGAACGAGGGACAGAAATAACCCTACATCTTCGCAAAGAAGACAAGGAATTTGCCGACGGGTATCGTCTCCGCAATATCATCGGAAAGTACTCCGACCATATCTCTCTGCCGATCAAGATGCTGAGTTCGGATGAAAAACAAAAAGGGGAGTTGGAAACAGTCAACAAGGGCGCAGCGTTGTGGTCTAGACCAAAAACCGAAATTACAGAGGAAGAATACAAACAGTTCTATACCAATATTAGTTATGACAACGAGGCCCCGCTCGTCACGCTACACAATAGAGTTGAAGGGAATCTTGAGTATATCTCGCTACTCTTTATTCCATCAAAAGCACCGTTTGATTTATGGGACCGTGAACAACGGCACGGTATTAATCTCTACGTGCGGCGGATCTTTATTCTCGATGATGCCAAGTACCTGATGCCAAGTTATCTTCGGTTTGTTCGGGGTGTGGTTGATGCAGCTGATCTGCCGCTTAATGTCTCACGCGAGTTTTTGCAGAACAACAAAGATATAGACCGGATTCGCACAGCCTCGGTAAAAAAGATTCTTAACGAGCTGAAACGGATAGCCGAAAAAAATCCAGAATCCTACGTACAGTTTTGGAAGGAATTTGGCAAAGTCCTAAAAGAAGGTATGGTCGAAGACCATGAAAACCAAAAGACACTGGCCGAGCTATTGCGTTTCTGCACGACCCATGACGATGAAGAAACACAGACGGTGTCGCTAGCGGATTACGTCAAACGGATGCCTATGAAGCAGAAGGGTATCTACTTCATCACAGCAGATTCATATGCAGCAGCCAGCACATCGCCACATCTGGAGATATTCCGAAAGAACGAAATTGAAGTTCTTCTGCTAACAGATCCAGTTGACGAATGGCTCGTTACCTCCCTCAGTGACTATGAGGAAAAGCCATTGAAGTCGATCGCAAAGGGTGCGTTGGACCTGGATGAATTTGCAAGCGATGATCAGAAGAAAGCGGCCGAGGAAAAAGGTAAAGACCTCACCGGACTGGTGGAAAAGATACAAGCCGTACTTGGTGACAGGGTGAAGGAAGTCCGTGTGAGCAATCGTTTAACAGATTCACCGGCTTGCCTAGTTGCCGACGAACATGATCTTGGAGGTAACCTCGAGCGCATCCTACAGGCCATGGGGCAGGATGCGCCGGACGCCAAGCCGATTATGGAAATTAATGCTGACCACCCGCTCATCAAACAACTGGCGCCAGGGCACGAGCGACTGGAAGAATGGTCTATGGTTCTTTTTGACCAGGCTGCATTGAGCGAAGGCGCGCGGCTTTCTGAACCGGCAGCCTATGTGAAACGAGTGAACGACTTACTCACCCGAGCCAGTCTGCTAACAACTTGAGGTTCATGGCAGATCAAGCAGTACCAGTTCTCGGAGCAAAGAAGTCGCATAACAACCACGCCCTAGAGTAAATACGAGCCTGGGATTACTGTCGTGGGTCCAGTTCAGAGTCAGGTCATCGAAGGTGGCGCGTAGTGCACGCCGTGCCGGATTTGCTCCGGTTCGGGCAACACTATCCCGTATTTCCGCTTCGCCTTCGAGCCAACAGCACTCCCGCTGCCAAGCTGGCTGATCCTGAACAGCTTTTACGTCTCCCCATAATGGGCCGCTGACATGAATATCTAGACTGGCTAACCGCTCCGGTAGCATCGAGTCGCCCTTTTCTGCGGTAAAGTGGGATCGACTGCCAGCAAGCATCATGATGTCACCGGGCAGGGCTTTAGTCCAGGTATTTTCGAGTAGTCTTTGTCCAAGAACGATATTGAACAACCAACTCCGTGCTGCGGAAAGCAGCATCTGATGGCTGGGCCGACGAAGTCGAACAGCATCAGTACCCAAGATCCTGCGTGCTTCATCGATATTTCCGCCCTGATGGCCAAATCGCTGGCTTCCAAAGTAGTTCGGAAAACCCCGGCACTGAAGGTCGAGAACACGTTGTTCTAGATCTGATGCACAGCCCTTAAATCCACTTAAACGGATGTCAAAAGTATTCCCACGATGACTGCCACGCCGCAGCTTCCTACCATGCCTACACTGCTTTTCTACCTTCCACCCTGGCCCCCCTACGGAACTAGAGACAGCGTCCACACTTTGAGCCGGTACACTGAACCACTGCCTGGCAACAGCCTGTTTATCTTTTCGCCCGGAATAGCCAACATCTACTAATCGCACGCCAAACATTTGTGACAACTCGCGCGCAACGTCGGCAGTATTTCGGTTGATCTTAAGAATCTGAAACAGGTAATGCTGTCCCGTACCATCGGGTTCAAACCCTAAAACCTCATCGACCTTGAAGTGCTCCGGACTGACTTTTATACGTGCTGATGCCGTCGGCTGATCGGCCATAAAGGGCAAATCCACAGGCATAGTCCAACTCATCAGGATGTGTGCTACCGCAGCGGTATAGTGTCAGGCTGCTTCCTAGGGGCTACCGCTGAATTCCCGCGCATCGCCGACCCAGTCCAGGTTCCCGCTGAGATCAGGTGTCGGGTTGCCGTCCTGATCAACACAGTTCTGACCGAACACAAGAGATTCGGCCACCCGGGCACGCGAACCGAGACGACTATATTCGAACAGAATACTTCGAGAGATTCGGGCACCACTCTCGATGTGGCACCCCTGGCCAATCCAGGTCGGACCGATAATTTCACATCCTGGTTCGATCCGTGTCCCAGAACCGACATAGATAGGACCCTCTGCTCGGATCTCATCCCAGTCCACATTAACGTTCAACCCGGTCCATATCCTGGGTAATTGTTCTTTACCTGGCATCCGTGCACCTTTGAGCATGCCGCGCATGAGTTGCTGATTGGCTTCCCAGTAGTCACTCAGCTGCCCTATATCAATCCAGTTAAAGGGGACATTAATAGCGTGAAAAGACGATGGTTCTAGCGTGGGGAATAGGTCACTGCCAATATCATATTCCTCATCGGCCGGAATATGTTCGATAACCTCGGGTTCGAATACATAGATTCCAGTGTTGACCAGATTGGAGCGTGCTTCCGCCAGATCGGGTTTTTCCTGGAATGACGTAATGCGTCCAACATCATCACAGACGACTACACCGTAATTGGAAACCCGCTGTCTGGGCACCTCTTTGACAACAACACTTGCGATGGCTCCGGACTTCCAATGACTGCGCAAAACCTCAGTAAGATCAAGATCGATTAAAGCATCCCCGCAAACCACCAAAAATGTATCATCAAAAAACCGGGCAAAATCCTGGATCCGGCGGATACCCCCGGCAGAACCTATTGGCTGAGCCACCGTTTTGCCATCCTGAAGATAGCCTTCAAACGAGTAACCAATTTCGACCCCCCATCGGCGACCGTCGCCAAAATAGTTCTCGATGGTATGTGCGAGATGACTGACATTCACCATGATCTGATCGAAGCTGTGTCGGGCCAACTGCTCCACCAGGTACTCCATAACCGGTTTGCCCAAGACAGGGATCATTGGTTTGGGCATCTTGTGAGTCAGTGGCCGGACCCGGGTACCCTTACCGGCAGCAAGAATCATTGCCTTCATAAACTAAACCGCTAAGCTAGAATTCCGCAGATTCTACTGCCACTGGGCAGCGCAACCAAATCACGAATGACACAGCCGCTTCAGAATTAATCGTGATTCAGGCGACCTGCGCTGTTGGCTGGGTGTAGCATTCCAGAGTAAACCCGGTACCGTCAAAGTCACTGATAATCGTATCGCCACTGTTGAACTGACCGGACAGGATCGACTGTGCGAGTGGGTTTTCTAATTCTGACCGTATTGCGCGCTTGAGTGGTCGTGCACCATAAACTGGATCGAACCCCAGGTCGGCTAAGCGTTCAATCGCGTTTGCTGTGACCTGAAAATCTAAATCCCGCTCTACCAACCTTTGCGTCAGATGTGCAATCTGTATTCTTGCGATCTCGCTGAGCTGCAAACGGCTTAGTGGATGGAACACCACCATCTCATCAATCCGATTGATAAATTCCGGTCGGAAATGCTGCTTAACCACGTCCATTACCGCAGCTGTCATAGCCTGATAGTTGTCTTCACCAGCCAGTTGCTGAACCTGATTTGACCCCAGATTCGATGTCATGATGATGATCGTATTTCGGAAATCGACCGTCCGGCCCTGGCCGTCAGTGAGACGGCCTTCGTCTATCACCTGAAGGAGAATGTTGAAAACCTCAGAATGAGCCTTCTCGACCTCGTCTAAAAGGATTACTGAATAGGGCCGCCTTCGGACGGCTTCGGTCAGATAACCGCCTTGCTCATAACCAACATATCCCGGTGGGGCTCCAATAAGCCGTGCGACCGCATGCTTCTCCATAAACTCGGACATATCAATCCGAAGCATCGCGTCTTGACTGTCAAACAGAAATTCGGCAAGCGACTTACATAACTCTGTTTTACCGACACCGGTTGGTCCGAGGAAAAGAAAGGAACCGTAGGGTCGATTGGGATCAGAAAGACCTGCGCGCGACCGTCGCACCGAGTCTGCAACCACACGAATTGCCTCAGTTTGCCCGATGACCCGTTCGTGAATCTGGTCTTCCATGCGTAATAGCTTTTGACGCTCTCCTTCAAGTATTCTTGAAACAGGAATACCGGTCCAGCGGCCAACGATTTCTGCAACTTCTTCGATACCCACCCGATGACGTAGAAGCTGTGTGTCACTTTCTACTGAAGTAGCGCTCTCGAGTTCTTTTTGCAGTTCCGGAATACGGCCATACTGTAATTCAGACATCCTTCCCAGATCCCCAGCACGTCTGGCTGTTTCCAGAGCCTGCCTTGTATGATCGAGTTCTTCCTTAACGTGCTGCACACCGTAGACTGCGGCCTTTTCAGCGCTCCAAATCTCTTTGAGGTCGGCATACTGCCGGTCCAGATCTGAGATTTCATCATCCAAACCCCGCAAGTGCTTCTGACTTGCCACATCCGTATCCCGGCTAAGCGCCTCGCGTTCAATTTTCAACTGTATAAGCCGGCGATCGAGCTTGTCCATAGCTTCAGGTTTGGAATCGATCTCCATACGAATTCGACTGGCCGCCTCGTCAATAAGATCAACCGCTTTATCAGGTAACTTTCTGTCAGCGATGTAACGATGTGAGAGGGTTGCGGCACTCACAATCGCCGGGTCGGTAATGTCAACACCGTGATGTACTTCGTATTTTTCCTTGAGACCTCTCAAGATAGCCACGGTATCCTCTACAC
>LUSG01000242.1:0-3904 GCA_001629395.1 Gammaproteobacteria bacterium REDSEA-S15_B12
CCCAGAATGTGACCGAAATGTGTCCACTCCAGTCCATTTGAGTCACATTCGCGCGGGATCGGTGTGCGTATGTGATTGATTTAACGTTATACCCCGCAGAAAGCACTGCCTTCACACGGCAGGGGTCGCTGGTTCAAAAACGACAACGTATTTGTCCAGGTTGAAGCACCCTCAAACAGCAAGTTCATCCAGAAATTGCACTAGGGCACTGTTTACCTCCGCGGGATGAGTCATATTCGGTGAGTGACCTGCACCCCGAACCCGCACCAATCCGCGACAGTCAGGTACAGTTGCTGCGACAAATTCCGCTTTATCGATGGTAATAGCCACATCATCCGTTCCATGAATAACCAACACGGGACAGGTGATATCAGACAACTGGCTGGTGATATCGTCACGTGACAACAGCGCCTCAACAGGATGAATTAATGACGATCGGTCACGCGCTTCCCAGACCGGCAACCATTGCTCAGTCAGAGCAGGATCACCGAATAAAAGGTTGCCGACAAACTGGCCGACATCACCTAACGGTCCATTGCTTTGCCATTGGTCGAATACCTGCCGATAACCTTCTTTCTCTTCAACCGTATTGATACCGGCTTCACTACCTATCAGAACGACGCCCCGTACCCTCTCTGTGCAAGTTAGTGCCGCACGCAGTGACAAAAAACCACCTTGACTCATTCCCACAAATGCGGCTTGATCGATTTGCAGATGATCCAGCAATGCTACGGCATCCTGTGCTGAGTCCCAATAACTGAACGGTCCGGTTACTGGTGTCTCTCCAAATCCCCGCTGGTCCCAGGCGATACATCTGAATCGATTTGACAGTTGCTCAACCTGCGCATCGAACATCGTGTGATCTAGGAAAAAACCATGCGCGAACATTACTGCCGGATAATCTCCACCAGAGTCGGTGAAATGAATAGTCTGACCATTAACTTCGGCTGTCGACCTCATTTTACTCACCCTAAGTATTAGCCGGCATGTGCCATAGCTATTTTTTGGGAATCATCAAAAATTATGAATTCTTTTTGTAGACCATCTTCCACTATAAACATATGAACACCATGGGCTTCCAAGTTATCCGCCGTGTACTTTACAAATACATGCACACGGTCACCCTCAGCAACAACATATATGATTTCCAAATCAAAGTTCGGAAAATCATTGGGAATATGCGCTAGGAAATTATCTCTAAAATCAGCAAATCCTTTGTATTCGCCTGACCGCTTGTGGTCGCCGTTAACCTTAAACAGTGCGTCTTTGTGATTTATCTTATTGAGACCTTCCATATCCCCTTCTGAAAATAATTTATAACCGTTCATAACAACTTCTTTTGGCGTCATGGGCATTTTCTCCTTTTTGACACGATCATGTGGCCATCCATTTTAGCTACAAATAAGATCAGAGCTCACGACCGATTTTGAGTCCTTCATAAACAGCTTCTTCGGCAGTTCGTGGTGCCAGGCAATCACCGATCACCTGCAATTCGCCGGCATAGCTCTTGAGCGCTGTTTCCAGCTGGGTATCTGATTGATGGCCACATGCCAGTACCAAGGTGTCGACTTTCTCCAGCAAGATAGGATCATTGCTTGCAGTGTGTTGGAAGTACACGGTGTCCTGGTCCACACCCACTAGCCGCGCGTAAGGTGTAACCTCGACCCCCAGGTGGTGAATACGAGCGACCAATGCGTCGCGTACATATTGCTGCAGGGTCTCGCCAGCGTGTGTACCATTCACACACAGTCGCACACGGCTCCCGGCAGCCGCGAGCTGCTCTGCCAACCCGAGTCCAATCCAGTCCGAACGCCAGTCTGCAATAACCACCGAGGCACCAACAGTTACCGCGCCGGACAACACCTGCCAAGCGGTTACCACATGGGCTTCGTCAGCACCGGGTAGGTCGGGTACATACGGGGTGGCCCCAGTGGCAATAACAAGTGCATCCGGGGGTTCGGCAGCGACCAGCTCCGGGGTGACTTCAGTCCCGGTCACGATCTCGACACCCGCGTGCAGGCATTCGCGATGCAAGTTGTCGATCAGACCACCAAACTCGAGACGTGATGGCAGGAGCTGAGCAAGCAGCACCTGACCACCGAGCCGCCTCGTCTTTTCATAAAGGGTCACACTGTGGCCACGTTCGGCAACAACGGCGCCGGCTTTCAGCCCTGCCGGACCCCCACCGACAATGACGACACGGCGAGGGCTCTCGGTTCGGGTCTTAACACCAAGCGTCCGTTCCCGCCCGCTCTCTGGATATTGAATACAAGAAATGGGGAACCCCAACAGACCATGCCCCGTGCACGCCTGGTTGCAGGCGATACACACACGTATTTTGTCTGATGCCCCGGTAATAGCTTTAGCAGGCATATCCGGATCCGCGATCAGCGCGCGAGTCATACCGCAAAGATCAGCCTCCTTGGCACAAAGAATGCGTTCCGCCGTTTGCGGCTGATTGATACGGCCTGTGACAATGACGGGTAGCGAAAGTGCCGAAGTGAGTTTTGTGATTGCCGGCATGGCGTAATCGGCCGGCATCTCCATGGGAGGAACGATGTGCGTAGAGCCACCAAGCGTGCTCGCTGAGCCAAGCACGAAGCTGAAGTAGGTCAGATCTCCGTCTGATTCGAGCTGCTGGCATACCTCAAGCATTTCCTCACCGGTCGCCCCATCAGGCACCATCGCCTCGGCAGACAGACGGATACCAAGGACTCGGTCACCAATGTGAGATCGAATACAGGTGATAATCTCGCGGATCATCCTCAACCGATTCTGCAGTGTTCCCCCGTACTCATCGACACGTCGATTGATACGCGGGCTCAAGAACTGAGACAACAGATACCCGTGGCTCGCGAGAATCTAGACACCATCGAGCCCTGCAACCGTCACCCGGGCAGCGGCAGTACCATACCCTTCGACGACCTCCTTGATCAACCTGCCGGACATTGCGCGTGGCATAACATGATGACGCTCTCCCGGCAGCGCAGAGGGTGCCCACGCGACGGGCGTAACCCCATCTACCTTTCCCCGTGTTTCGCGCCCCGGATGATAAAGCTGTCCCAACACCGGGCAGCCGTGGTGATGGCAAGCCTGCGCTATTCGTCGATAGCCAGGGATACACTCATCACTATCGGCCTGAATAAAATCAGAGCTGAACCTTGCTGAGCTATGGACACCGGCGACCTCGACCACGATGAGTCCAGCGCCACCGGCCGCTCTGGATTCGTAGTACGCGACTAGATCGTCATTGGGAACGTCACCTGACAGATGGGTGTGGTGCGCAGTAAACACGATCCGATTCGACACCTCGATCCCGCCGAGTCGGAACGGCGAAAAAAGTGTTGGAAATCGGGCCATTCTTGTCCAGGCTAACTCTGCCCGTATAGCGCTTCAAGGACCAGGTTCTTCAGGTGGGAAACGGCGTGTTCACTCCACTCAGCGTTTTCAGGAGCAATCATGACGTAGCTCCGATCAAAACTCTTAGAGTGCAAGCCCCGCTGGATTCCTTCCGCAACGCTCACATCTTCGACGTTGACGACTTCGGCGGCAAAGCGAATCTGCCTCCATTGCGCTTCGGTCGGTTCTGCGTAAGGCAAATAGAAGTCATAAGTCTCCCGGGTACGCTCCGGTCCATCCGGCATAATGTGTAGGACCCGGAATCCCCCTCCCGGTATAGACATAGGGCACAGATTCGGCCAGAGCCACCACGTGAGAAGCTGCGGAAAGTTTGCGCCCTCGACCTGAAACCCTCCTTCAATTCCAGGGCTGGCATCACCCACGTGACTCAGATACTTACCCTTGGGCTCGATGCGGTAGCTTTCGTCCAGAATACTGCCCAGCACTGGGTGGACCACCGGCGTGTGATAGTTCTCATTGTAATTGTCGACCACGTTCTTCCAAT
>LUSG01000242.1:3929-6701 GCA_001629395.1 Gammaproteobacteria bacterium REDSEA-S15_B12
CGAGTCGATAACTGGCCAGGCGTTCAACGAGTCCGCCGAGCGATTGGAGCAGCGAGACGGCATCGTGGTCGAAGTTGACGAACACGAAACCACAGAACACCTCTACCTGCACAGCAGTCAAACAGAAGTTTGACGAGTCGAAACCGGGGACCTGCTCGCTGCTTCTGGCATAAACCAGAGACCCGTCGGTTGCGTAACGCCACGCGTGATACGGGCAAACGATTGAATCCACGTTCCCCGACCCTTCCAACAACCAGTGTCCCCGGTGACGACAAACGTTATAGAACGCACGCAGCGCGCCACCATCACCCACCATAACGATGATGCTCTCCCTGCCGACTGTGCAGGTGATGTAGTCACCACGAGTCTTGAGCTGCGAGACATGACCGGCGAAATTCCATGCGCGATAAAAAATTCGCTCGTACTCGAGCTCGAGAATCTCCGGATCTATGTAATACCATGACGGTAGCGAATAAGCATTATCAGCCAGGTCGGCCTGGGGACCAGGTGCACGGGCCACTGGCACTGCATTCTCAGCCATTGTGATCTCCTAGGTTAGGTATTTATCCACAGAGCAGAGAAAGAATAAACATCCTGTCCGTCATACACAAGTATCAGGACCCGCCTAAAAATATTGGACACGTTTCCATTAGCGGACGTGCAGGGCTCGAACCTGAGACCACCTGATTTGGATTCAGATGCTCTGAATCGAAAGACCTTTTAACACAAACACAGTGACCAGAAACTGACCAACAAAAGTCCACTAGCCCCTTTGAGCGCACGGGACCGGTATTCGTAAGTGATTGATTAAATGTGATCGCTAGCTTGAAGCTTGGTTTCGCAATGCGCCGGTTGGGAATTCCTAGGCATTTAACACTTTAGTTGCCCAGTACAGCTTGTGAACCAATAATTTCTCTGGTATTTGGATTTACTGACTTGGTGAATGGCATTGATACAACGTTGGCACGGACCGGCTGTCCCGGCATTTCGGCATAATCATCAGGAAGATATACTTCAAATTCCTGACCGACTTTACCGGTGGGAAATCCACTCTGATTCAACGTGCCGTCAAACGGCACATATCCCATTGCTATATTGCACCTGAGATCAGGGTGATACCAGGGTGACATAGCCTCAAGTGCTGCCTTACCAACATACGGCGCTTTCTTGTCCCATTTTCCCTTGCCGGATAGAGAGACCTGATAACCTAAATTACACTGGAATGGATTGTGCTGATGATCCATATCTTGCCCCCAGGACAATATTCCAGCTTGAATTCTTCGGCAGTGCGGCGGTGCCGTCACCATGAGATTGTGTTGTTTTCCAGAAGAAAGAATGGCGTACCACAGATCTTCAGCATGGAGTGTTGAGTCTCGTAGATATACCTCGAAGCCGGCTTCCCCTGAAAAACCAGTGCGTGAAATAATGCATTCATGCCCTGCAATCGACACCTGTGCGAGTCCGTAGAACGGTATGTCGTCGATATTTACCTGGTCACCGACTAAATCCTTCATGAGCGCCAGCGATTTTGGCCCTTGAATTTGAAGTGGACAGACGTCAATTTCATCAATAATGACTTCAAAGCGTTTATCGTGATTGACACCTTGCAAGTACATCCCAACATCTGAATCAGCTAGCGAGAACCAGAATTCATCCTTAGAGAGTCTTAACAGCACAGGATCATTCAGCACGCCCCCTTGTGGATTACAGAGGATGACGTATCTAGCCCGCATCGGAGAAATTTTTGTCGCGTCTCGAGTTATGACGTAGTCGACGAATGCCTCGGCATCTCTCCCTTTGACCATAATCTGTCGTTCAACCGCCACATCCCACAAAGTCACATGATTCTTGATGGCCTCATACTCAACCATTGGACCGCCGTCTTCGGGACGGACATACCCAAAAGGGTGATAAATTCGGTTGTAAATCGTTGCACGCCACGCACCTGCCTCCAAGGACAAATGCCAAAATGGAGATTTTCTTACCCGTGTAAAGATCAGCATTTCAATGGGGGTATGACCGCTTTGCCGCAGGTTGTAAGGCACTCGACGATCTGACTGATCCACAGACGGGAAATGAGTAAGTGCTTTAATTGTCATAGTCAGTTTAAACAATCAAAAATCTAAAAGCCGTTAATTCTGATAGACAACCTACTGAAGTGAATATCAAGAACAGAAGCAACGTTCTATTTAGCTCATCACTTCCTCAAGTCGACTCATCAAAACCCCGAGCGTCTAAGGCACTTTCGACAACTCAAGCTTCGTCCGCGCCTCTCTGACCGCAGAAGTAACCTAAACCGAAGGTATCAGTTGTAAAGGTGATCACACTGCCCTTGGGGAAGTAAAACAAGTCGCCAGTTCTTGCTGTCACGGTTTCGCCGGATTCGTCTGTGATCTGAAATTCGCCGTCGATAATCAGCTTCATTTCTTCGTAGGTGTAGGTATAGGTGATCGGTTCCCCGGCTTCCAGACGAAACAAGCCTGCTGTGATCGGTGCCTGGCCGTCATTGGACACAGCGAAGTCCTTTAAGTAGGCGTTGTCTCCAGCAAAAAGTGGCAATTCGGCATCGGTGATTTTACCAACGTGACTCATCTTGATCATTGCTAAGTTTTCCTCCTATAAGGTTATTTCGGGCATAGTTCAGGCACCTAATTTGCGAAACAGGTCATCGAATTCAGCCAAGCCTACAGTAAGCCATCCGAAGGCCGGAAGCAATTAGCGGCCTGTTCGCCTAATCACCCCCGGCAAGGCCCTCACGACGAGGATCTACAC
>LUSG01000243.1 GCA_001629395.1 Gammaproteobacteria bacterium REDSEA-S15_B12
CCTGCGTGTCCCATCCGTTTTCCAGGGGGGGCTGTTACCCCCGCAATAAAAGCGGCGACCGGTTTTTTCATGTGATCGCGAATCCACTGTGCGCACTCCTCTTCGTCCGACCCGCCGATTTCGCCGCACATCACGACCGCATCGGTGTCTGCGTCCTCGTTAAACATCTTCATGACGTCCAGGTGTTTAAGCCCGTTTACCGGATCACCGCCAATTCCGATACAGGTTGACTGGCCCATACCCAGTTTGGTCAGTTGGTCAACCACTTCATAGGTTAGTGTTCCCGAGCGTGATACCACCCCAATCCGACCCGGTGTGTGGATATACCCTGGCATGATGCCGATCTTCAGCTCTTCAGGAGTAATAACACCGGGACAGTTGGGACCTACCAGGATCGTGTTGGATCCACGCATCCGATCGCCGGTGCGAATCATATCTTTGACTGGAATCCCCTCGGTAATACAGATCACGACTTCCATTTCCGCATCAACAGCTTCGTCTATAGCAGTAGTGGCAAATGGCGGAGGCACGTAGATAACCGCAACATTACAACGGGTCGCCTGCTTCGCCTCAGCGACGGTATTGTAGACAGGCACTCCCTCTACTTCCTGCCCGCCTTTGCCTGGTGTAACGCCGGCAACATAACAATCCTTGCCTTTGGCATACGCGATGGAGTGATGCGTATGAAACATGCCGGTTTTCCCAGTAATACCTTGGGTAACAACTCGCGAATCTTTATTTATAAGAATGGACATACTTTCATACACCTGCTGCTGCCACTTTCTCAGCAGCATCAGCCATTGTAGTGGCGTTAATCACTGCAATGCCTGAATGGCTTAGAATTTCTCTACCTCTTTCCACGTTGGTACCTTCCAGACGGACCACCAGCGGCACCGATAGGCTCACTTCCTTGGCCGCATTCACCAGGCCCTCAGCAATTACATCGCAACGCATGATACCGCCGAATATATTCACTAGAATAGCTTTAAGGTGTTCATTCTTGAGCATAATCTTGAATGCTTCAGTAACCTGTTCAGCTGTAGCGCCACCACCTACATCGAGGAAATTTGCCGGTGATGCACCGTACAACTTAATAATATCCATGGTGGCCATTGCCAGGCCGGCACCATTTACCAGGCAACCAATAGTCCCATCCAGAGAGATATAGTTAAGACCAAACTTAGAGGCTTTGACCTCATCCTCATCCTCCTCATCCAGGTCACGTAATTCCTGTAAGTCTGGATGACGGTACATAGCGTTGTCGTCAAAATTGATCTTGACATCCAAAGCCATGATTCGAGAATCCTCAGTTAGAATTAAAGGATTGATCTCGGCTAGGGATGCGTCCTTGTCCCAAAAGGCCTGATACAGCGCCTGGAATATTTTCCCACTTTCTGCATGCAACGTATCTGGGATACCAATAGCGCCAGCTAGGAATTTGGCCTCATCCATCGTCAGGCCAGTACTTGGCTCCACCACAACCTTGCAAATTTTTTCGGGTGCCTTTGTGGCCACTCTTTCTATTTCCGTTCCACCTTCAGAACTGGCCATGAATACCACCTTTTGCGAAACACGATCGACCACCAACCCGACGTACATTTCATCCTTGATCGGCACCCCCTCTTCGACCAACAAACGTTTCACCTTGGTGCCCTCTGGCCCGGTCTGATGAGTTACCAAAGTCATGCCCAAAATTGCATCCGCATGGTCGCGAACCTCGGCAGTAGTGGCAGCCAATCTAACCCCACCCCCTTTACCACGACCACCGGCGTGGATCTGAGCTTTGACAACCCATTGGCTTCCGCCAAGTTGCTCCGCGATGGAAACGGCTTCCTCAACACTAAAACATACACAACCTTCTGGGAGCGCCACACCATACTGCCGAAGAATATCTTTGGCTTGATATTCATGGATTTTCATTGTCTAAGTACTCTAATACCTATTTTTAAAATATTGAACACCATATCGTTCCGGGGCAGCAGATCCAGTAGCTCTAAGACAAATTACTGGGCAGGATTTCGGGGGTGTTACAAAGTACAACACTGCAACCAGTCAGCCCGTTAATCTAGGGAGCAGGTTACCCTACATTCGCGGTCACATAGAATCATACAAAGAGCAACCGATTGATAGCGCACAGAACCTTTTGAGACGCATCAAGGTGTGCATTAAAATGCTCCTTTTTTTCAGACACATCACAACATGTGTCCGTCCAATTATGCCGTAATACATCGTATTGTTGTCCAGGGTGAGGCTTTAGTGTCGCAAGAGCCTATTAGATTTACCTTTTTAACTGCGTAGGGTGCTTCTTTTAAAGGCTCTGCATGTGCGTAAAAGCAAATTCCACGCACGAAAACCAAGAAACTAAGGCCCCGTTAGGTTTGGCGGAGAGGGAGGGATTCGAACCCTCGATACGCTATTAACGTATACACACTTTCCAGGCGTGCGCCTTCAACCGCTCGGCCACCTCTCCCTCGCTGGGAAAGCGTATACCACTTGGTGGTTGGCTGTAAACCGACGGGGCCCTCAACAGGTCAAATTAACTGACCGAGTCCGTCGACAAGCCTGCCAATACCGTTGAGCACATCCTTGGTGCGCAATGCACCGTAAGAAACCCGTAGGCTACAGCGATCCGGGATACCAAACGCCCGACCCGGGACAACTGCCACCTGGTAGTCCTCGATCAAGCGCCGGGTCAGCACCATGTCGCTCAGCGTAGTGTTTGGCACTTCAATGAACACATAAAATGCACCTGTCGGTTCAACCACTCGAATACGTTCACCCAGAACTGACAATGCCTTCAGAACTGATAGCCGCACCGCAGCCATCTCGTCGACATAGGGCTGACAATAACCCCTACCGGACCTGAGCGCCGCAAGTGCGGCATGCTGACTGATAATAGCCGGGCAAATGACATTGGTATCCTGAATCTTCTTGAGGGATTCGAGCAGTTGTTTCGGGAAAGCCATATACCCGATACGCCAACCGGCAAAGCCGTAAGCCTTGCTCAACGAATACAAACTAATAGTGTGCCCGCTACTCTGTGTGCGCGACCCTGGTGAGTAATGTTGGCTCGACCCATATACGAAGTACTCATAGGCTTCGTCACTGATGTGATAAATCCCATGTCGACTGCATATCTCGTTCAAGTCATCGAGCAAGGTATCCGGATACACCACACCCGTTGGATTGTTCGGTGATATGGTAACGATAGCGCGTGTCCGGGGACTGATCGCATCTTCTATCAGCCCCGGATCAGGCAAATAGGATTGATCAACCGGCACAGTGACGGGTCGGCAACCTGCCATGAGAACCGCCATTTCTTGATTAAAATAGAACGGACTTGGAATGATGATCTCATCACCAGGTGTCGTTATTCCAAGGATGGCATTAAAAAAGGCCATATTGCTGCCGGCCGTGACAACAATTGCCAGATCATCCGTTTGCAATCCATTTTCCAGTCGAAGTTTGTCTCTAATTTGCTGTCGAAGACGCTCATTCCCCTCGATCGGTCCGTACTGATGGTTAACAGGATCCTTCCAGAAGCCCTTCAGTGTGTTGAGTACATCAGCCGGTGGCCCAAAATGGACCACACCCTGCCCCAGTGAAATCGTACCGGGATTCTGATCAATTAATTCGCTGATTAGCGGGATTATGGGCGGCTGAATGTGCGCCATACGAGTCTGAGCGCTGTTTGGCATACCCGGTTCCATCAATTCACAGATCCATCGGACCGTGGGTGGATCTGTAAATGAGAGCTGACTGCACAAACCATAAGAAAACCACTTACCCGTATTCTCAAGCGGTGAATATATCGGTATCATACACGGCCAAGCGGCAGTTGCAGTTCACGGTGTCAGGACTACTCTCGGTCGAAGTCGGTAGATGCCTTTCGCCATAACAATAACAGGGTTTGTTGAGATCGGTCACCGCTTGAGAAAAAACAACAAGCAATTGGCCAGCGCAGTAGATTTGCGCCATTGGCCTAAAGATGGACAACGAACGCGTTGCCCAGTGTCATCCTTCTCCCTGAAAACCGCTGTCGACCGTATCGCCACGTGACGTTCGAGCCACGCCCACCGGCACGACAACGGGAGTCCGATGCTTCCGATAAGGATGACTCTCTCTCACCGGCTCCACTTCCCCCTGGCGCCCGGTTAGGGAATTTTCAGATTAACCGTCTGCTGGCCTCGACCGACAGTGGCTACACCTACTCCTCCAACAGCGGATCCGCCATTATTCAGGAGTTCTTTCCGAAACAACTCGCTGTTCGGGACCAAGATGGCCTGGCGCTACTCCTTTGGGACGCTTCACTCAATGAAGACTA
>LUSG01000244.1 GCA_001629395.1 Gammaproteobacteria bacterium REDSEA-S15_B12
TTCCTGTGTTAGTAAAAGCTGTTAGCTATCCGAGGATCTTGGTGACGACACCAGCACCCACAGTACGACCACCTTCCCGAATAGCGAAACGTAATCCCTCTTCCATCGCTATAGGCACAATTAACTGCGCCTTCAAATTCACATTGTCACCAGGCATCACCATCTCTACGTCAGCGGGCAACTCACACTGCCCCGTCACGTCCGTCGTGCGAAAATAGAACTGAGGCCGATATCCCTGAAAAAACGGCGTGTGACGACCACCTTCCTCCTTCGACAAAATATAAACCTCAGCTTCAAAATTCGTGTGCGGATCAATCGAACCAGGTTCCGATAAAACCTGACCTCGTTCAACCTCTTCCCGCTTAGTACCGCGCAACAATACCCCTACATTGTCACCTGCCTGACCTTCATCAAGCAGCTTGCGAAACATCTCAACACCCGTACATACCGTCTTCTCAGTGTCGTTAATACCTACAATCTCTACATTATCTCCAACCTTCACTAAACCACGCTCAATACGACCAGTCACCACTGTGCCACGACCCGATATCGAAAATACATCCTCAATCGGCATCAAAAACGTACCATCAACCGCACGCTCAGGCTCAGGTATATAAGCGTCCAGCGCCTCTGCTAAACGCACAATAGACTCCTCTCCCATCTCCGACGCCTCTCCCTCCAGCGCCTTCAACGCACTACCCGTCACAATCGGTGTGTCATCACCAGGAAACTCATACTTGTCCAGCAACTCGCGAACCTCCATCTCAACCAACTCTAAAAGCTCCGCATCATCCACCATATCCGCCTTGTTCAAATACACCACCATATACGGCACACCCACCTGCCGTGCCAGCAATATGTGCTCCCGAGTCTGAGGCATCGGACCATCTGCCGCCGATACCACCAAAATCGCACCATCCATCTGCGCCGCACCCGTAATCATGTTCTTTACATAGTCCGCATGACCCGGACAGTCCACATGCGCATAATGACGCGCCTCCGTCTCATACTCCACGTGCGCAGTCGCTATCGTAATACCACGCTCACGCTCCTCAGGTGCATTGTCTATATCATCAAATGCCTTTATCTCACCACCATACTTGGCACTCAATACCCGCGTCATCGCCGCCGTCAACGTCGTCTTGCCATGGTCTACATGACCAATAGTCCCAACATTTACATGCGGCTTGCTTCGCTCAAATTTAACTTTCGCCACTTTACTCTTCCCTCTCGTGATTCAGTGGTTAACTTGCTTTTCTCATCATAACTTCCGTTACACTGGCAGGCGCCGGAAGATACTGACTAAATTCCATGGAATATGTCGCTCTACCCTGCGTCACTGAACGCAGGGAGGTTGCATAACCAAACATTTCAGACAAAGGTACTTCTGCTCTTACAACTTTCCCACTTGGGATTTCATCCATCTCTGAAATCATGCCCCGCCGTGAATTCAGGTCTCCCGTTACGCTCCCCATATATTCTTCAGGTGTAACCACCTCGACACGCATGATGGGCTCAAGCAGCGTAGGGTCTGCTTTTAGGCAACCCCCTCTGAACCCCTGCATGGCCGCTGCTTTAAACGCGTGTTCTGAGGAATCGACATCATGGTAGGACCCATCGTATAGCGTAACCTTTACATCGATTACTGGGTAACCCGCAATCACACCTGAACCCATTGCTTCGATGACACCTTTTTCAACGGCTGGGATATATTCTCGAGGCACAACGCCGCCTTTTATCGCATCCACAAACTCGAATCCATCACCTTTCTTCTGCGGCTCGATCCGAAGACAGACATGGCCATACTGACCACGCCCACCAGTCTGTTTAGCATGCTTATGCTCCTGCTCAACCGCACGATTCAATGTCTCACGGTAAGCCACTTGTGGCTTACCAATATTGGCATCAACGCTGAATTCACGGCGTAACCGGTCGATGATGATCTCTAGGTGGAGTTCTCCCATACCAGAGATGATTGTCTGACCTGATTCATCGTCAGTAAAAACTCTAAAGGACGGGTCTTCTTGCGATAACTTGCCAAGAGCAACGCCAAGTTTTTCCTGATCATTCTTGGTTTTTGGTTCAACTGCTTGTGAGATTACAGGTTGTGGAAATTCCATCCGCTCCAGAGTGATTACATTGGCAGGATCACAAAGTGTATCTCCAGTCGTAATGTTCTTAAGTCCGACTGCTGCTGCAATATCGCCCGCTCGTACCTCATTAATTTCATCCCTTGAGTTTGCATGCATCTGAAGAATACGGCCGATGCGTTCCTTTTTGTCCTTGACTGGGTTGTAGACAGTGTCTCCCGTTTTGAGGATGCCTGAATACACTCTGAAAAAAACCAGTTGGCCAACATATGTATCGGTCATGATCTTGAAGCCCAATGCTGAAAAGGGTTCATCATCATTTGATTGGCGTGTGGTCTCTGTTTCACCGTCCTCCAGCAGACCACAAATAGCAGGCACCTCTGTCGGGTTCGGCATGTAGTCAATCACAGCATCCAGCAGGGTCTGGACTCCTTTATTCTTAAATGCAGAACCGCATGTCACCAAAACAAGTTCGTTGGCAATCGTTCTCGCACGCAGTCCCGCTTTGATTTCTTCATCTGACAGGACACCCGCTTCCAGGTACTTGTCCATCAATTGTTCCGAGGACTCCGCAGCTGCTTCAACCAGTTTTTCACGATACCCTGCGCATTGGGCGACCAGTTCAACGGGAACTTCATGTTCTTCAAACTGGGTTCCCATTGTCGACATATCCCAATGAATTGCCTTCATACGTATAAGGTCAACTATTCCAGAAAAGGAATCTTCCGAACCAACTGGCACCTGCAGTGGCAGCGCATTGGATCCGAGACGATCGGATATCTGTTTCACTACACGAAAAAAATCGGCGCCAGTACGGTCCATCTTGTTGATGAAAGCAAGCCGCGGAACATGATAGGTGTCAGCCTGGCGCCAAACTGTTTCTGATTGCGGCTCTACACCACCTACCCCACAGAAAACAGCTACTGCACCATCGAGAACCCGCAGAGACCGCTCCACTTCGATAGTAAAATCAACGTGTCCGGGGGTGTCTATGATATTGACGCGGTGCTCTTCGTAGTCCTGCCGCATACCACTCCAGAAACAGGTTGTTGCAGCTGAAGTAATTGTGATCCCACGTTCCTGTTCCTGTTCCATCCAGTCCATGACAGCATTACCGTCGTGAACCTCACCTAGTTTATGGGATATCCCAGTATAGAAAAGGATCCGCTCGGTCGTGGTGGTTTTACCGGCGTCTATGTGAGCCATGATACCGACATTCCGGTAACGATTAAGGGGAGTAGTCCGTGCCACGTTGTGATATCCAGTCGTCAGTTGATTTATTTAGAAACGGAAATGGGAAAATGCCTTATTTGCTTCTGCCATACGATGAACTTCATCTTTCTTACGAGCTGCCCCACCCCGTTTTTCAGCTGCATCCATCAACTCCCCGGCCAACCTTTGTGTCATGGACTTTTCACTGCGATTTCTTGCAGAGTCCACCAACCAACGCATAGCCAGCGCATTACGGCGACTGGGTCGTACTTCTACAGGGACCTGATAAGTTGCACCACCTACCCGACGACTTTTAACTTCTACCACTGGTCGAATGTTATCTAATGCTTCGTAAAACACATCAAGTGGCTTTTCTGCCCCGCGCTCACCAATAATATCCAGCGCACCATAGATGATTCGCTCGGCGATCGATTTCTTGCCGTCGAGCATCATTACATTTATGAACTTGGCGACTGTCTGATCCCCAAATTTGGGATCCGGCAGAATAGTCCGTTTTGGTACTTCTCTTCTTCTAGGCATCTAGCTTCGGTTCCATTATGTTTCAGTCGACCCGGTTCGCTGAACCGGACCCGACACCTGTTTGCTGTCCTGACATCCCGCTAAACGGCTGCAACATGTGTGCTACCCGCCACACATGTACGACGTGACAGCAACCAACAAGGCATACCCAATAGCAGTGAACACCGCCATTGCGCACAGTCCGGTGAGACAGCCTTTTGTCGCTAGCAGCCGATAAGCCACCTTCGCGACTTCTGCAGCGATCTTTTATCAGGCAAGATCGCTTTTTTTCACCGTGACCAGTTAGCCAAGTTGGTCAATTTTCGGTTAATGTATTCCGGTCTCAATAGCTGGCCGGAGCCTAATCACTACGACTTCGGTTTTTTTGCTCCATACTTTGACCGACCCTGCCGGCGCTCTCCAACTCCCGAGGTATCAAGTGTCCCTCGAACAGTATGGTAGCGAACGCCTGGTAAATCTTTGACTCTCCCACCCCGGATCAGAACCACTGAGTGTTCCTGGAGATTGTGCCCTTCTCCCCCAATATAGCTTGTCACCTCGTAGCCATTCGTTAATCGAACACGTGCAACTTTACGCAGTGCCGAATTGGGTTTCTTCGGCGTAGTCGTGTAAACACGGGTACAGACCCCCCTTTTCTGCGGGCATGAAGCCAGAGCCGGCACGTTACTTTTCTTGACCTGCCGTGACCGCGATTTTCTGACGAGTTGATTTATTGTTGGCACTGTTTAAGACCCGTTCCTGTTCGACCGATCCACCAGCTCAATGGAGCCGGGAAAGGGGCGCGATTCTAGGCAGATAAACGATTCTTGTCAAGAAATCACCGTCCTCAACGCCCAGTCCTTGTATCATGCTTCGGCAACCTCAGATGCCTGCTCTTCCTGATCACCGGTAAAATCTGTGCTGAAACTCAGTTCAACAAGTTCTGGCTTCTCAGTGTCTTTCTCCTCACGTTTACGCTGGCGCTCCTCATGATATGCAAGCCCGGTCCCTGCAGGTATCAATCGACCCACGATGACATTCTCTTTAAGACCTCGGAGATGATCTACCTTACCCTGCATGGACGCCTCGGTTAGAACGCGTGTGGTCTCCTGGAACGATGCTGCTGAGATAAACGACTCCGTACTCAAAGAAGCTTTGGTGATACCCAGAAGCACCGGCTCAAAAACCGCCGGTTCTTTCCCATCCGCGACCAATTGCTCATTCTCACCAAGAAGCGTTGCCCGTTCGACCTGATCGTTCAGCAGATACCCGGTATCACCACTTTCAGTGATCCGGACTTTCCGCAACATCTGCCGAATGATCACTTCGATGTGTTTGTCGTTGATCTTCACGCCCTGTAAGCGGTAAACATCCTGCACCTCGTTGACTATGTAAGCAGTCACTTCCTTCACGCCAAGCAATGCCAATATATCTGACGCGATTGGAGGACCCTCCACCACTTCGTCACCTCTTTCGACGTGCTCACCATCAAATACAGTGATAGGGCGACCCTTTGGTATCTGCATCTCGTGCTCTTCGTTGTCCTCGGTCGTGATCACCAGCCTTATCTTGGTTTTCACCTCTTTACCGAAGGACACAACACCACTATGAGTTGCAAGTATCGCTGGCTCTTTGGGCTTACGCGCTTCAAACAGTTCAGCCACCCGGGGTAGACCACCTGTGATGTCCCGGGTCTTGGATCCCTCTTGCGGTATTCGAGCAAGAACGTCCCCCGCCTCGACCTTGTCACCATTCTCAATGGTTATTGATGCGCCTGGTAGGATCTGGTAGCTAGCCTCTTTTTCCGAACCGGGTATGATCTTTGGTTTTCCCCGACTGTCTATCAACTCGATCGTCGGCTTGATGTCCTGCGCGGTACCTCGGCGCTGCTTGCTATCAAGCACCAGATAGGTCGTTGTCCCTGTCAATTCGTCTGTCTGCTGACTGACAGAGATACCCTCGACTATATTGTCGAACCGGACTTTTCCAGCAACTTCAGTAATGATGGGATGCGTGTGCGGTTCCCAGGCAGCAATGACCTGACCGCTGGTCACTTCGTCACCATCATTGACTCTCACCGCCGCACCGTACGGAACTTTATAACGCTCACGGTCAACACCATGAATATCATGAATAATAAGCTCGCCCGATCGGGAGACGACTACATTGTGGCCGTTCTTCTTTCGAACTGAACGGATCCTGCTGAACGACACGTTACCATCGTTCTTAACTTCAACATGACTCGACGCTGCCGTTCTAGACGCAGCACCACCGATATGAAACGTACGCATGGTCAACTGAGTACCGGGCTCACCGATACTCTGCGCCGCCATCACGCCCACCGCTTCGCCCCTGTTAACCACATGCCCGCGTGCTAAATCCCTACCATAACAGGTGGAGCACACACCATAACGGGTCTCACAAGTCACGGGTGAGCGCACCATAACCTGATTGACGTTGTGTTCTTCAAACAGTAAGACAGTTTCTTCATCAACTATCCCGTTTGCAGCCAACAGCTCTTGGCCATCATCTCGTGGGCTGACTACTGCTTGGGCAACGGACCGGCCTAGAATTCGATCGGCCAGGGGTATCACCACCTCACCACCCTGAACAATTGCTTCGCGTTGCAGACCATTGGTCGTTCCACAGTCATCTTCGGTAATTACGAGGTCCTGGCAGACATCAACCAGGCGACGTGTCAGGTAACCGGAGTTCGCTGTCTTCAGTGCCGTGTCCGCCAGGCCCTTACGGGCGCCGTGTGTTGAAATAAAGTACTGCAGAACATTGAGACCTTCTCTGAAGTTGGCTGTAATCGGTGTCTCGATTATTGAACCGTCCGGTTTCGCCATCAGGCCACGCATCCCGGCAAGTTGTCGTATCTGCGCATGACTGCCCCTGGCTCCGGAATCGGCCATCATGTAGATTGAGTTAAACGATTCCTGATCAACTTCTTGCTTTTGTGCATCGACAACCTTTTCGACTTTGAGTTGATCTTCATCACTGGCGTGGGTCCAGATATCAACGACTTTGTTGTAGCGCTCTCCATCAGTCAGCAATCCGGAGCCATACTGCTCCTGAATTGACTTTACTTCGCTTTCCGCCTTGACCAGAACATCGGCCTTGTTAGCCGGGACCATCATGTCATCTACGCCAATAGAAACACCTGCCTTAGCTGCCATCGAAAACCCGGCATACATCAACTGGTCACAAAAAATAACTGTGTCTTTTAAACCAACTTTCCGATAGCACTCGTCAATCAGACTTGATATTGCCCGCTTCTTCATCACCTGGTTGACCAGTTCAAAAGGGAGTCCTTGCGGCAGAATTTCTGACAGCAATGCACGACCCGCCGTAGTCTCGAAAAGTGTTGTAAAGCTTTCAAGATCTCCATCTGCTGTGACTCGTGACTGTGTAATGCGAGCTTTGATGCGCGCATGTAACGTCAGCACGCCGGCGTCAAGTCCTCGTCGAACCTCGAGCACATCGGAAAAGACCATGCCCTCGCCCGGTTCATTCACTTTTTCACGGGTCATGTAATAAAGACCCAGCACGATGTCCTGCGACGGAACAATAATTGGGTCACCGTTGGCCGGTGACAGGATATTGTTTGAAGACATCATCAGTGAACGCGCTTCCAGCTGGGCCTCAACTGATAATGGAACATGCACCGCCATCTGATCCCCATCAAAGTCCGCGTTATAGGGCGTACACACCAGTGGGTGCAGTTGGATTGCTTTTCCTTCAATCAGTATGGGTTCGAACGCCTGGATCCCCAGTCGATGCAGCGTTGGTGCACGATTCAAAAGTACGGGGTGTTCACGAATAACTTCATCGAGAATATCCCACACCTCAGGCTCTTCCATCTCGACCATTTTCTTGGCTTGCTTAATCGTTGAAGCCAGCGCTCGCATCTCCAATTTATGAAAGATGAAGGGCTTAAAAAGTTCCAGTGCCATCTTCTTGGGCAAACCGCACTGATGCAGTTTGAGTGTCGGCCTTTGCCCTTGATCATGTCTGCCAGGGACTTCAACTGCCGTTTATTGGGACCAGTAACAGCCTTTCCTCGGCGACCGTTATCAAGCAATGCATCGACCGACTCCTGCAACATGCGTTTCTCATTGCGGACGATGATATCCGGCGCATTCAGATCGAGCAGTCGGCGCAAGCGATTGTTACGGTTGATTACACGTCGATACAGATCATTGAGGTCTGAGGTCGCAAATCGACCCCCTTCAAGAGGCACCAAAGGCCGCAGGTCGGGGGGCAGAACCGGCAGAACCTCCATGATCATCCATTCCGGCTTATTCCCGGAATGGATAAACGCCTCAACAACTTTAAGCCGTTTAATCAGTTTTTTGGTCTTTGTCTCGGATGTCGACTCAGCAAGTTGCTCGCGCAGTAGCGCAGACTCCATTTTAGGATCCAATGCTTTCAATAATTCCTTGATTGCCTCGGCACCCATTCCTGCGTCGAAGTCTGCACCGTATTCTTCGACGGCCTCATAGTAGGCATCCTCGGTCAGCAACGTGCTGGTTTCGAGTTCAGTCATCCCAGGGTCAGTAACCACATAAGCCTCGAAGTACAGAACACGCTCGATCTCGCGCACGGTCATATCGAGTAACACACCCAAACGGGATGGCAATGACTTCAAAAACCAGATATGAGCTACCGGGCTAGACAATTCGATGTGGCCCATGCGTTCTCGCCGGACTTTGGACAATGTGACCTCAACACCGCATTTCTCACAAATAACGCCTCGGTGCTTCAAGCGTTTGTATTTACCGCATAAGCACTCGTAGTCACTGATCGGTCCGAACAACTTTGCACAAAAAAGTCCATCGCGTTCTGGCTTGAAAGTCCGGTAATTTATGGTCTCGGGTTTCTTAACTTCACCCCAAGACCAGGAGCGTATCTTGTCTGGTGATGCAAGTCCGATCCTAATCGAATCAAAGTCTTCTTCTACGACATTGTGCTTTCCGAACTGGCTGAACATACGTGACAAGTCATTCATAAAAATTCCCCGAGCTTTAAATCTGTGGTGGGCATAGATGGCAAGTGATCCCGCACTGACTTACCGTCCCTGCCGCCGTTCGATGTTCAGGCCTAGCGCCCTGATCTCTTTTTCCAATACATTGAATGATTCGGGTACAGCAGCTTCCATGCGATGGTCACCCCTGACAATGTTTTCATACATCGCCGTTCGACCGACCACATCGTCGGATTTGACCGTCAACATTTCCTGCAGGGTATAAGAAGCCCCATAAGCTTCTAGTGCCCATACCTCCATTTCGCCAAATCTCTGACCACCAAACTGCGCCTTACCACCCAAGGGTTGCTGCGTGATAAGACTATAGGGACCAGTTGAACGGGCATGCATCTTGTCATCGACAAGATGATTAAGCTTAAGCATGTACATGTAGCCTACAGTCACTGGACGATCGAATTTTTCACCCGTTCTACCGTCAATCAACAACGCCTGTCCATTTTCTGGTAACCCTGCCAATTTGAGCATCTGCTTGATTTCAGCTTCCGACGCCCCATCGAATACCGGCGTCGCGATAGGCACGCCACCGCGTAAATTATCCGCCAGCTCGACAACTTCATCATCTGAAAGTGCATCAAGTTCTTCGGCCCCTCCGGCGTGCTCATAGATATCCACCAGCTTTTTACGGACATCAGAGGGCGCCGCCTGGCTATCAATCATATTCCCGATCTGGCGACCCAAATGGTTTGATGCCCAGCCCAAGTGGGTCTCCAACACTTGGCCCACATTCATCCGTGATGGCACTCCCAGTGGGTTAAGTACAATATCCACCGTAGTTCCATCTTCAAGATATGGCATATCTTCGACTGGAACGATCTTTGAGATCACACCTTTATTGCCGTGCCGACCAGCGATCTTGTCTCCGGGTTGCATTCGACGTTTGACCGCGACAAACACCTTAACCAGCTTCAACACACCCGGTGAAAGGTCATCGCCAGCTTCAAGCTTTCTTCGCTTCTCTTCAAAAAATTGATCGAAGTGCCGCGCCTGTTCTGTGAGTTGGTCACGAATTCCTTCCAATACTGTATTCGCCGCCTCATCACGTAACCGGATCTCAAACCACTTGTCGCGTGGCAGTTCCTGGAGATAGAGTCTGCTTACCTTATCTCCAGCCTTCAGGTCACCTGGTCCGCCTTCAGCGACCTTACCGCTGAGCAGTCGGGCAATGCGGTCGTAAGTATCGTCCTCGACAATTTTTTGCTGATCGTGGAGATCCTTCTTGATTCCCGCAAGTTCGTCAGCCTCATTAGCCAGTGCGCGAGCATCCTTGTCGACACCATCTCGCGTGAACACCTGGACATCGATGACTGTACCGGACATGCCTGAGGGCATCTTCAGCGACGTATCCTTAACGTCGGATGCCTTCTCGCCGAAAATTGCGCGTAAAAGCTTCTCTTCTGGTGTGAGCTGAGTCTCACCCTTTGGCGTGACCTTCCCGACCAGGATGTCGCCTGACTCTACTTCAGCACCGATATAAACGATCCCGGACTCATCGAGTCGAGATAAAGCGGACTCACCGACATTGGGTATATCACGGGTCACATCCTCAGAACCCAATTTCGTATCCCGAGCGTAACAACTGAGCTCCTCAATATGGATTGAGGTATATACATCGTCCTTCACCAAGCGCTCTGAAATCAGTATGGAATCTTCAAAGTTGTAGCCATGCCAGGGCATAAACGCAATCAGCACATTCCTTCCTAATGCCAGTTCGCCCAAATCTGTAGACGGTCCGTCTGCGAGCACGTCATTCCTGGCGATACGGTCACCAACCCTGACTAGTGGTCGCTGATTGATTGTCGTGTTCTGATTCGAACGTGTGTACTTAATGAGATTGTATATATCGACACCCGAATCGCTCGCACCCACTTCTTTGTCGGCAACTTTGACAACGATTCTTGAGGAATCCACTGCGTTGACTACGCCCGACCTTTGAGCGATCACCACGACCCCTGAATCGGTAGCTACTATTCGCTCCATACCAGTACCCACTAATGGCGTTTCCGTCTGCAGAGTCGGCACCGCCTGACGCTGCATATTAGAACCCATCAAAGCCCGGTTAGCGTCATCGTGCTCAAGAAATGGGATCAGCGAGGCTGCAACCGACACGATCTGCGATGGCGCAATGTCGATATAGTCGATCTTATCCGGTGTCGACAACGTAAATTCATTCTGATAACGACAGGAAACTAGGTCGTCGATCAACCGGCCTTTGTCGTCGACTCGCGCATTGGCCTGGGCGATGACATAACCGCCTTCTTCTATCGCCGATAGGTACGTGATCTCGTCGGTCACGGTCTGTTCCGCTATCTTGCGGTAAGGTGTTTCCAGGAAACCATACTCATTGGTACGGGCATAGACCGCCAGAGAATTAATCAAACCGATATTCGGGCCCTCAGGCGTTTCGATTGGACAGACCCGACCGTAATGAGTCGGGTGTACATCACGAACCTCAAATCCTGCTCTTTCACGCGTCAATCCGCCTGGGCCCAGAGCAGAAACGCGTCGCTTATGGGTCACTTCTGAAAGAGGGTTGGTCTGATCCATAAATTGAGACAGCTGGCTCGATCCAAAAAACTCCTTGATCACCGCTGATACAGGTTTCGCGTTAATCAGGTCTTGTGGAGTGAGATTTTCAGATTCCGCCATCGATAAACGCTCACGTACTGCTCGTTCTACTCGCACCAACCCAATGCGGAACTGATTTTCTACCAGTTCACCAACCGAACGAACTCTCCTATTCCCCAAATTATCAATGTCATCGGTTTCACCTTGACCATTTTTCAGTGACACCAAAACTTTGATCACATCGACGATGTCCTGCTGGCTGAGCGTTCCGGGGCCTTCATCACTGGTCCTGTCTAAACGCCGATTCATCTTCATCCGCCCAACAGCAGAAAGATCATAACGATCAATATTGAAAAACAAGTTGCGGAACAGTTGCTCAGCTGAGTCTTTGGTAGGTGGCTCCCCGGGACGCATCATTCGGTAAATTTCGACCTGTGCTTCAAGCGCATTGTGGCTAGGGTCGACCCGCAGGGTTTCTGAAATATACGGGCCATGGTCTAGATCGTTGGTGTAGATCGTCTCAATTTCGACCAATCCCGCTGCCCTGAGACTTTCCAGAAGTTCACTGGTAATTTGATCGTTTGCACTGGCCAGCAATTCACCTGTCGAAGTGTCTACCTGATCCCGCGACAGTGACCGTCCGAGCAGAAATGAATCCGGCACTTTTATTTCTTCTAGTCCTGCTTTTTCAAGATCCCGGATGTGCCGTGCTGTTAAGCGCTTTTCTGCTTCTACAATCACCGTGCCCCGAGAATTGACAATATCAAATTCCAATTCCTGACCTCGCAGGCGATCTGCGACAAGCGAAATTGTGGCCCCCTCGGGTTGAAGCTGGATACGGTCTGTTTCAAAAAACAGGGCCAGAATTTCCTCGGTCGAGTAATCTAAGGCCCGCAAAACGATCGTAGCGGGAAGCTTCCGCCTGCGATCAATACGTACGAACAGCAGGTCTTTCTGATCATATTCAAAATCCAGCCATGATCCGCGATACGGGATGACCCGCGCGTTGAAAAGAAGCTTGCCTGACGAATGAGTCTTTCCCTTATCATGATCAAAAAACACACCCGGAGAGCGATGGAGCTGAGAGACGATTACTCGCTCGGTCCCGTTAATCACAAAAGTCCCATGTTCTGTCATCAAAGGCATCTCACCCATGTAGACTTCTTGCTCTTTCATGTCGTGGAGTGTCTTTGCACCACCTGACTCGCTCTTTTCAAATACAATGAGGCGCAACGTTGCGTATAGCGGCGCAGAATAAATCAAACCGCGTTGTTGACA
Source organism: Gammaproteobacteria bacterium REDSEA-S15_B12 (assembly GCA_001629395.1). GTDB lineage: Bacteria > Pseudomonadota > Gammaproteobacteria > Arenicellales > UBA868 > REDSEA-S09-B13. The sequence continues at coordinate 12,712 of LUSG01000244.1, forward strand.
TTCCCGCACATCAAATGTGGGCTGGCCCAAACGGTACCCAACAAAGTCCAGCGAAGCCGTACCACTGTAACTCTCGATCGGAAATACTGATTTGAAGGCTGCCTGAAGACCTTCATCAATCCTCTGCATCGGCGTAACACCTTCTTGTAGGAGCTTGCGGTAGGATGACTTCTGGATCTCCAGCAAGTTCGGGACAGTCGAACTGCCTTGGCGTTTGCTGAAGCTTTTACGGATCCGTTTCTTTTCAGTAAAGGAATAGGTCATTTATTGCTCTCTATCGTATGATGGGACTTGAGTGAAATACGGCAGTTCCGACGGCGGGTCGCTTTTCACAATAAAAAGGCCAAGTTGGCTGATAGGCGACGCTAGCAGCCAACCCAGTCTTTGAAACCCGACTTTGCAAGGGAAGTACCAGGAAACCGGGATTACTTGACTTCAACGGTTCCGCCAGCATCCTCTAGCTGTTTTTTCAACTCCTCGGCTTCGTCTTTGGGCACACCTTCCTTGATAGGTGCAGGCGCAGACTCAACAAGATCTTTAGCTTCCTTCAAACCCAGACTGGTAATCGCCCGGACTGCCTTAATCACGCCAACCTTCTTATCACCAAATGAGGACAAGACGACATCGAATTCGGTTTGTTCCTCCGAGCCGCCTCCATCTGCCGCAGCAGCTGCAGGTGCCGCAACAGCAACGGCAGCCGCTGCTGAAACACCGAATTTTTCTTCCATGTCACTGATGAGCTCAGACAGCTCGAGCACCGACATTTCAGAAATTGCACTCAAAATTTCTTCACGGGACATCACAGTTTCTCCTGATATTAGGGATTGCTCTTGCTAGAGTATCCAGCTCCCATTAAGCGAGCTCGGCCTGTCTGCTATCTCTGTAGGCAGCCATGGTTCGAACTAGCTTTCCGGGCACTTCATTCAGTGTACGAACAAATTTTTCCAGTGGCGCATTCATTGTCGCCATCAGGGTAGCCAGCAGTTCATCTCGACTAGGCAGTTTCGCCAACATCTGGATCGTGCTGTTGTCGATCAGGTCACCATTCATGACACCGACCATTATCTTGAGCGCTTCGTGATCCTTGGCAAATTTGCTTACCACTTTTGCCACTGCTATTGGGTCGCCTGCGGATGAGATGAGAACCGGACCCACGAAGTGATCAGTCAAACACTCAAATGGTGTTCCAGAAACACTGCGTCTTGCCAAGGTGTTTTTAACCACCCGGATGTCAACGCCATTGTTTCTGGCTTCACTACGTAGTTCGGTAATCTGCGCGACACTGAGTCCTCGATACTCAGCCAGTACAGCAGCTTGGGCTGCAGAAAAAATCTGCACAGTCTCGCTAACAACGGCCTTTTTCTGATCAATACTGAGACTCATGAAGCATTTACTCCCCAGTTACTCGTTTAACATATGGTGTCCTGATCGGTCCTTAACCGATACCGGGGCACCGCCTGCGTAGGCTGGCACGTAGCCAATTAAGCTTATCCGGCGAAAGCCAGTCACAGCGCCTACGGTCTTCGACGAACTTCGCCCGGCATACTGCCCAGGCCAAGCCCCTCAAACCACACGACCTCACCCAACAAAAGCAGTTCGGTCGACTTTTACACCCGGACCCATCGTGGTCGACAGAGTGACACGTTTCAAATACTGGCCCTTGGCGCCAGAGGGCTTTGATTTGTTCAGCGCGCCCACCAATGCCATAAGGTTTTCCTTAAGATCGTCCTGTTGAAAGGACGCTTTGCCTATTGGGCAGTGCACAACGCCCGCCTTATCTATTCGAAATTGGACCTGACCCGCCTTCGCATTTTCGACGGCTTTCGCAACATCCTGGGTCACCGTACCCACTTTAGGATTGGGCATCAGGCCTCGTGGTCCCAATACCTGACCTAATTTTCCGACCACACGCATGGTGGCAGGCGTCGCGATACAGACATCGAATTTGATCTCACCACCCTGAATTGTTTCAGCCAGGTCATCCAGGCCGACGATATCCGCGCCTGCTGCCTGAGCCGCCTCGGCATCAGACCCCTCGGCAAAAACCGCAACCGTTACCGTTTTTCCAGTGCCGCGTGGTAATACTGTCGCACCGCGAACATTCTGATCGGATTGTTTGGCGTTTATACCCAAATTAATAGCAACATCTACTGTTTCGTCGAACTTTGCCGATGCGGTCTCTTTGATCTTCAACAACGCATCATCCAGGCTGTAGAATGTCTGTGGTTCCAGCGATTCTGTCGCTTTCTGATAACGCTTGCCCCTTTTTGACATATCAAACCCCCTCGGTTTCGATACCCATGCTTCGGGCACTGCCGGCAATGATGCGAACAGCCTGATCAATATCGTAGGCACTGAGATCGGGCATCTTCGCTTTTGCTATTTCCTCGAGCTGAGTGCGTCCGACCTTGCCAACCTTTTCCCGATGGGGTTCACCGCTACCCTTCTCAACACCAGCTGCGCGCTTTAAAAGCACCGATGCAGGCGGTGTTTTCTTGATGTATGAAAAACTTTTATCGCTGTATACCGTAATCAGGACTGGGATCGGCAGTCCTGGCTCAACATCCTGAGTATCGGCGTTAAATGCCTTACAGAATTCCATGATGTTCAGGCCGTGCTGACCCAACGCAGGCCCAACAGGTGGACTTGGTTTAGCACCAGCGGCCGGGACATGCAGCTTTATATACGTATGTACCTTCTTTGCCATCGCGTTACTCCCTCGGGTCCTGACGCCTTTCGGCTCCCCTTTAATATTGGCCAGTGCTTTCCAGGCACTGGCAGTTTCAGCCTTTTTCGACCTGGCTGAAGTTCAACTCGACCGGCGTTGACCGACCAAAAATTGATACGGAAACCTTGAGTTTGCTCTTTTCGAAATTTACGTCTTCTACAGTTCCGCTAAATTCCTTAAATGGTCCATCAATCACTCGAACCACCTCGCCTGGTGCAAAGGTATATTTAGGCCGCGGGTGTTCTGCCCCCTCCTGAACCTGTTGCAGGATCGTCTCAGCTTCACGATCAGATATGGGCACGGGCTTTGAGCCACTGCCGCCAATGAACCCTGATACCCGGGGCACCGATTTCACCAGGTGCCAGGTTTCATCATTCATATTCATATGAACCAGGACATAGCCAGGGAAGAACTTTCGCTCGCTGGTTCTTTTCTGGCCATTTCGCAACTCAACAACCTGTTCGGTGGGTACTTCTACCTCACCAAAATGTGCCTCCATACCAGCCCGAGCAATATGTTCCTTCAACGATTTCTGTACGTGCTTTTCAAACCCGGAAAAAGCCTGAATCACGTACCACCGCATATCTTCATTAATTTCGACTGTCATTTAACTGCCCAACCCCAAAACCAGTTCATAGATCGCCCAAAAAGACAGTGCATCCAGCAGCCACAAATAGATACCGACCACCAGTACCATCAATATAACCACCAACGTCGACTGCATCGTCTCCCGACGACTCGGCCAGATCACCTTACGTATTTCGGCACGCGTTCCAATCGCAAACTGCCAGGCGTTCTTGCCCGGCATCGACGTCAAAGCAACCCCAGCCGCAACAACCACACTCACGACAACAATCAACGCACGCAAGAGCGCAGACATATCGCCAAACGCATAAAACACCGCGATGCCGGCGATGATGACGACTACGGCCGCGATCAGCTTTAGGTTATCGACCAATCCTTATCTGCCTCAGAATCTGGCAGGCCAGGAGGGAATCGAACCCCCAACCTGCGGTTTTGGAGACCGCTGCTCTGCCAATTGAGCTACTGGCCTAAAAAGTTCGTGTCCAGCTTGGCGAGTAACCCCTATTCCTGTGTTAGTAAAAGCTGTTAGCTATCCGAGGATCTTGGTGACGACACCAGCACCCACAGTACGACCACCTTCCCGAATAGCGAAACGTAATCCCT